>NZ_CANPWG010000053.1 GCF_947581915.1 Candidatus Palauibacter scopulicola | reverse complement strand
ACGAACGCGGCGCTCAGCGTTCTCGGTCGCTTCGTCATGGTGCTTCCTTCCTTGTGGTGTACCACTCATTGCAGCACTACACCGGGAAGAATACACGGGATCGTGATGGACGGCAAGAGACGAACGGGCGCTGCGTACCCTACTGAACACGTTGTTCAGTAACGTGTTATGCCCTGATAGGTAGACCCTAGTGGACTACTCGGGAAGATACGTGGCGAGTTCCGGCGGGATCGGTCCCTCAAGGCGGTTCGTGTTGAGCCACAGTTCGACGAGCGGCGTCAGCTCGCCCAACGTCGGAGGTATCCGGCCCGTCAGCCGGTTGTCGCGGAGTTTCAGCACTTCGAGGGCCGGTAGAGTCCCCAGTTCCGGCGGTATCGATCCCTCGAGCTGGTTGCTGTGGAGGCTCAGAATCCGCAATCGCTCGAGGTCCGCCAGTGCGGCAGGTACCGGACCCCGCAGCCAGTTGAAATCGAGGTCCAGAATCGTCAGCGCTTCGAGTTCCCCGATTTCCGGAGGTATGCGACCGCGCAGGTTGTTTCCGTAGATCACCAGCTCCGTTACGGCCCCCTCCCCGTTCGTCTCGACTCCGTACCAATCCCCCAGCGGCGCGTCGCTCAGCCAGTTCGTGTTGTCGGTCCAGGCGGATCCGCCGGTGGCCTCGTAGAGCATCGCGAGGATGTCGCGGTCGGAAAGCTCGGGGCACGGCTCATCCGCTCCCTGTCGATCAGGGATGGCGTTCAGCCAGGCCTGGAACGTCGGGGCATTGGGTTCGCAGAGATCCGTGCCTCCATACCTGAACTCCCTTAGCGGCAGTGCGGTGAAAGACTGCGGGATGGGACCGTACAGCAAACGGTTGCCCTCCAGGCGGAGGGTCGTCATGGAGGTCAGCTCGGAGATTTGGTCCGGAAGCCGGCCCTCCAGTCCGTTGTTGGACAGATCCAGCGCCTCGACGCGTCCGAGCGAGTCCGTGTCGATCCCGTACCAGCGATCCAGGAGCCCGTCGCCCAGCCAGCCGGTGGCGCGGGTCCAGCTTTCTCCGCTCAGGTTCTCGAACACGTACTCGAGCGTGGCTCTGTCCGCGGCATCGCAGCGGGGGCCGTCGGTGCGGCGGCCACGGCGCCAAACCTCGAACTCCTCGGTGCCGGGAGCGCAGAGACCATCGTTCCTGTGCCAGCGGAAGTCGCTGAGATTCTCAAGGCGCGTGAACGTGGGGGGGATGGAGCCCGTCAACTGGTTGTCGGCCAGAACGAGTCTTTCCAGGTTGCGGAGATTCCCCAGTTCCGGCGGCACGCGGCCCGTCAACGTATTGCTGTAGAAGTTCAGGAACTGCAGTTCGGACAGGGCCCCGAGTTCAGCGGGAACGCTCCCGCTGAGCCACATGTACTCCAGGTTCAGGAGGCGGAGACTCTTCAGCCGGCCAAGTTCCGGTGGAATGGGACCGCGGAACTGGTTGTGGCCCAGATCGATCTCCCGGAGGCGGACTGCGTTCCCGAGTTCGGGCGGCAGTCGGCCCGTCAGCTTGTTCCTGAAGAGGTCTAGCGTCTCGAGATGCGAGAGGCGTCCGAGTTCCGGGGCGAGGGTGCCGACCGCACCGTTTTCCCTGAGTTCGAGGCGGATCACGCGGTCATCCGTTCCCGCTTCCACGCCGTACCACTCCCTCAGCGGCGCGTCCGTCAGCCAGTTGTCGCTATGGCGCCAGGATGGGCCGCCCGCGGCATGGTAGAACGCGGCAAGGATGCCCCGGTCCGTCGAGTCCACGTTCACAGCGACGGTATCCTGCGCCGCGCCGGAGACCGCGACGACTTCGGCCGTCCCGGCTGATACCGCGGTCACCAGTCCGCCGTCGGACACCGTCGCTACGCGGGAGTCGCTCGAACTCCATTCGACCGTCGCGCCGGCGACCTCATGGTCGTTCGCGTCGTACACGGTGGCGGACAGCCGCGCCGTGTCCCCGGTCGCGGAGAACTGGACGTTCCGCGGCACCGCGTTCAGCCGCGCCGCGACCTGTTCGACGCGCACCGCGGCCGCACCGGATGCCGAGCCGGAGGTTGCGGTGACCGAGGCTTCGCCGTTCGAGAGCGCCGTGACCGTGCCCGCCTCGACGCTCGCCACCGCGGGATCGCTGCTCGACCAGGTCACCGCCGCGTCCGGCAGAACCGCCCCATCCCGGTCCCGGACCGTCGCCGCCAGGGTCTCGGTGTCGCCCAGGGCCGTGAAGACAACCGAGCCCGGGGCGACCTCCACCGTTGCGGCCGACGGCGGAACGGCGGGAGGAGGAGGTGGCGGTGGAGGCGGCGTCGGGTCGGGGCCAGCCGTGGAACCTCCGCAGTACCAGACAAGGCATACACAGATCAGCGACACCGCGACGCGCGCCGACGATCTGCCAATGCGCCCGTGTGCTGCTCGCTCTTCTCCCGCCATGACGTTGACACTACGGGGTTTCGCGCAAGTGCACCGCCCCCAAAATTGGGGGGATTTCGAGCAGCCGCGCGACCGGTTCTCGCGGTACGCGGCCCGCACGACGGCGCCGATTGGCGCCGCGCATCGGATCAGGCGGCTTGTGATCGGGGCCCGGGATCAGGCCCCGTCTCGGAAGTGGAGCGTCAGGCTCCGGGGAGGCGGTAGGAGACGCCTCGGGCGACGGCCTCGTCCACCGTCTCGGGGTCGATGAGCACGGTCACGGAGACGGTCAGGGCCCCCGCCGCGGCGATGTTGAGCGAGAGCGTCGTGGCGGCGGTCGCGTCGGGGAGATCGGCGATCAATAGGAGGTCGTCGTCGCCGAAGGCGTAGTAGAAGCCTTCGAGCGTGCCGCCCGCGCTCTCGACCGTCTGGCGCAGCGCCTCGCGGCGCCCGGTGCCGCCCTCGGCGATCAGGCCCGTGAGGCCGGACTGCGTGTAGCTCGTGCGGAACATGTACTTGGCCATGGTTCTCCGTCTCGGTTTTCGTATGGTTTGAAGGGCTTTTTGTCGGTCAGCAGGTGAGGCAGTTGTTGTTGTTGTGAGAGCCCAGGCTCTCGAGGAGCGCGACGGTCTCCGGGAAGGGCGAGACGCGCTGCACGGGGCCGTTCGCCATGTCGGCCGTCGTCTGGCCGCGGCGGCTGACCACGGTGACGTCGCCCCCCACTTCCACGAGATAGAGGATCATCTCGTCGTCGCCGCGCGACGCCGCGTTGTGCATGGCCGTGTAGCCGTTGTGGTCGCGGGCGTTCACGTCCGCGCCCAGCTCCTCGACGAGATACTTCACCGCCGGCAGCCAGCCGTGGGGCGTGTGGCGGTGCGCGTTGCCCGCGAACCCCTCGCCGTAGCCCACGCCGGAGGCGGCGTGGATCGGCATCACGCCGGGCCCGCCGGGGGGCACGGGCGGCAGCCCCGAGGCGTCCGGCGCGTTCGCCCGCGCCTGATCCGCCGCCTCGGCGGCCTCGATCAGCCTGGTCCTCACGTCGGCCGTGAGATTGTCGAGGTCCTTGTCGGGGAACTCCTCCCGCTCCTCCTCCGGCAACTGCTCCCGAATGTCCTGGAGCAGCTTGAGGCGCTCCTCCTGCGGGAGTTCGACGTAGGAGGAGTCGCGCAGCGCGTTCAGCGCCTGCTGCCGCAGGAACTCGTCCGGGGAGAGACGCTGGCGCCGGGGGGGCGCCTTGGTCGGGATGTTCGGATCGGCCCCATGCTCGACGAGAAGCTTCATCGCCTCGACGTCGGTCGCGTAGGCGGCGCGCCAGAAGGCGGTGGCGCCGTTGGTGTCTACGAGGCCGCAGTTCCGGTTTCCGCAGCCGGTGTACACCATGTACCACGGATGCCGCGTGATGCGGTGGTTCGGGTCCGCGCCCGCGTCGAGCAGGGCACGCGCGACCTCCAGGTAATTCGCGCTCTGGAGCGGACGCTCCTGCGGCTGCGGGAAGCGCGTGCGCGGCTGCCAGCGGGCGTTGATCGCGGCCCACAGCGGCGACACGCCGTTCAGTTCGGAGGCCAGGTTCGGGTCGGCGCCCCGCTCGAGCAGGAGAAGGGCGAGGTCGAACTGGCCATTGATCGCGGCCATCACGAGCGGGCTCGTGCCATCCGATGCGCTCACCCGGTTGATGTCCGCGCCGCCGTCGAGGAGGGCGACGGCCGATTCCACGTACCCCTGGCGGACCGCGTGGAGCAGCGGGGTCAGCCCGCCCGTCTTCTCGACCGGGGGCAGGAAGAGACGCCGGAAATCGTCATCTTCCGCCTCTTCCTCCTCCTCCTCTTCGGGCAGACCCTCGGCGTACACGTCGCGCCCCGCGCGCACGGCGGCCTGGAGCTCGCCGGGCGTGGGATTGCGCGCCTCGTCGCCTCCGCCGGTGAAGGCCTGCAGCACCTCCGTTTCGCGCTCTCGCGCCAGCCGGTCGAGCTTATCCTGCGCGAGCAGGTCGACCACATGCGAGGCGATGTCGGGGTCCGCGCCCCGCTCCAGCAGGATCCGGATCGCATCGGCCCGGTTGGCGGCGGCTGCCAGCGTGAGCGGCGTCTGGCCCCAGGCGGCCTCCTGCGCGTCGGGGTCCGCGCCCGCGTCGAGCAGCACCGCGATCGCGTCGGGGTTGCCCGCCGCCGCGGCCAGGTGGAGCGGCACGGCGCCGCTGTTGTCCGTGGCGGCCGTCACGGCCGACCCGGCGGCGATCAGGCTCGCCAGGATCTCGGCGGAGCCCCGCCTCGCAGCCAGGTGAAGCGGCGTATACTTCCCGATGCGCGTGACCGCCGCCACATCGGCGCCGGCGTAGATGAGCATGTCCGCCACTTCGGCGTCGCCGCGGTCGGCGGCCCAGTGCAGCGCGGTCATCCCGTCGCCCTGCGCCGCGTTGACGTCGAGCCCCTGACGGAGCAGTTCGCGCACCGTCTCGACATCGCCGCGCATCGCCGCGTCGGCGACGGGCGAATCGGGCGCCCAGGCCGCCGGCGCTCCCGCCGAAACGAGGAGCGCCGCGCAGACGACCGCGAACCCGCGCCGGACCGTTGCCCGCCGCACGGTCAGCTCCCCGCGTCCGTCGTGACCGGGTCGGTCTGGTTGAGCGACATCGGCCCGGTACTGTCGCCGAACACATCCACGTCGTCCACGCCGAGTTCGTGCAGGACCGCGAGCATCGCGTTGGCCATCGGGGTCTCGTCGGGCGCCTTGATGTGGAGGTTGCCCTCGAGCATCCCGTTTCCGTGCCCGAGCAGGAAGAGCGGGCAGCGCCGATGGTTGTGCAGGTTCGCGTCCGCCATCGGCGAACCCCACAGGACCACGCTCTGGTCGAGCAGGCTCGACTCGCCGTGCATCGTGTTCTTGAGCTTGTCGATGAGGTACGGGAGCTGACCCACGCGGAACTGGTTGATCTTGTTGAACTCCTCCACCGCCTCTTCGCGGTTCCCGTGGTGGGAGGCCGGGTGGAAGGGCCGGTCCGATTCGCTGTCGGGGAAGACGCGATTCTGCGCGTCGCGCCCCGTCTTGAACGAGATGATGCGCGTCATGTCGGTCTCGAGGGCGAGCACCTGGATGTCGAACAGCATCTGCATGTGCTCGGTGAACGAGTCCGGCACGCCCGCCGGCGCTTCCGGCAGAGCCCGCTCCTCGCCGCTCGAATTGCGCGACTCAACCATCTGAATCCGGCGTTCCAGTTCTCGGACGTTCGTCAGGTACTGGTCCATGCGGCGCGAGTCCTCCGCCCCGAGGCTGCGCTGCACCGAGGAGATCTCGCCCGAGATCCAGTCGAGGATGCTGCGCCGCGTGGCCCGCCGCGCCGCCCGCTCCGCCTCGGTGCCGCCGGCGCCGAACAGGAGGTCGAAGGCGACCCGCGGATCGCGGATCATGGGCAGGGGCTCGGTCGGCGAAGCCCAGCTCAGCGAGTCCGTGTACGCGCACGAGTAGTTGTACGTGCAGCCACCCGCCTGATCGAGGTTCTCGATGCAGAACTGCATCGACGGCATCGGCGTGTCCTGGCCGAAGCGCTGCGCGTAGATCTGATCCATCGACGTCCCGCAGAAGATGTCGGACCCCTGCGTCTGCTTCGGGCGCGCCTGCGTCAGGAACACGGCGCTCGAGCGGAAGTGGTCCCCGCCGATCTCGGGCGGCGTGAACGCCTCGGCGTTCCGCACGTCCGTATTGCTGATGATCGTCAGGTGCTCGCGGTACGGCCGCAGCGAGACGAGCGCGCTCTCATCGATGATCTCGAACTCGCGTCCCGTCTTTTCCGGCGCGAAGAGGAACTTCGGCGCACCGTGGTCGCGGTTGCACCCCGCGAGCCCGTGGACTTCCTCGATCGCGATGAACCGGGTTCCCGTCCCCTCCGTCAGGCTCTTCGCGCTCGTCGATCCCCACAGACGGCCCGCCGGAACCATCGCGTCGAGGAACGGCAGGGCCAGCGTGGCCCCGACGCCCTGGATGAAGGTCCTGCGCGGCAGGTGCTGTCCGGTGATGAATTCCATGTCTTTCCTCTCGGAACGTCGAAGACGCCGCCCGCCCGCGCGGGCCGTCTAGCGGCGGTCTTCGGAAACCTCTTCGGAAACTTCCTCTTCCACCACGGTGGCGGGCATGGCCCGCTTCATCCTGAATGCGTCACCCTTCACGACGCCCACGATCAGCGACGACAGCCTGTAGTCGTCCGCTTCCGCATCCCGCACGACCGACCGGATCCACGGCTGGTCGTAGTACTCGACGCGACGGCCCAGCGCGTACGCGGCCAGGTTCTCCGTGAAGTTCCTCAGCAGCGGCTCCGGGCGCCTGAGCAGCGCCTCGACGAGTTCGGGCGGCGTCTGGACCTGCGTCCCGTCGTAGAAGTCGCCGCGCGTGTCGAGCGGCAGCCCGTTCTCGCGCAGGCGCCACTTGCCGGTGACGTCGAAGTTGTCCAGCGCCAGACCGATCGGGTCCATGAACCGGTGGCACGACCGGCAGGCCGGACTCGCCCGGTGCATCTCCATCCGCTCGCGCGTCGTGAGCAGCCGGCCGTCCAGCGACTCCTCCGTCTCGTCCAGATCCGGCACGCCCGGCGGGGGCGGCGGCGGCGGCGTCCCGAGCAGAACCTCCATCACCCACTTGCCCCGAAGGACCGGAGAGGTCCGGTTCGCGAGCGAGGTGAGGACGAGGACGCTGCCGTGGCCCAGAATCCCGACGCGCTCCCCGCCCGGGTAGGACACCCGCCGGAAGTCGCGGCCCGCCACGCCGTCGAACCCGTAGTGATGGGCGAGGCGCTCGTTCACGAACGTGTAGTCCGCCCGGAAGAAGTCGAGCACGCTCCGATCCTCGCGGATGAGGCTCTCGAAGAAGAGCTCGGTCTCCCGCTGCATCGCATCCGCGAGATTCTCGTCAAAGTTCGGATAGAAGTTCGGGTCGGGGCGGACCTTGTAGAGATCCTGCAGCCGCAGCCACTGAGACACGAAGCGCGAACTCAGCGCCTCCGAGCGGGGGTCGGCGAGCATGCGGCGCGCCTGCCGCTCGAGTCCGCCGGGGTCGGACAGCCGCCCTTCGACCGCCGCGGCGCGCAGTTCCTCGTCGGGCGGAAGGCCCCAGAGGAAGAACGAGAGCCGCGACGCGAGGTCGATGTCTTCCAGCGCGTACGCCTGTCCGCTCGCCACGTCGGCGGGCTCGCGCTCGAGCCGGAAGACGAAGAACGGGCTCGCAAGGATCGCCTCGAGGGCCATGCGTACGCCGATTTCGAACCCGCCCTGCTCGACGCCCATGTCATAGAACGTCATCAGGCCGTCGACCTCGCTCGGCTCGAGCGGACGGCGATACGCGCTGCGCGCGAGGTCGGTCAGGATGCCGCGGGCGCAGGGACGTTCCTCGTCGGGCGACGTGGGACGGCAGGTGAAGATGCGCTGGCGGACCGGCGACTCCGACACGCCGGTCGGGTTGTGCGGCCCGCCGATGATGACATCCTGCAGGTGGGGCAGCGTCGTGATCCCGCCGCCGCCCGAACCGCCGCCGGCGTTGGACCACACGTGCGGCCGGATCAGGTCCTCGTACGGCCCCTCCTGCTTCCGGATGAAGGCCGCGGACACGCGGTGCTGGCCGGCCCGAACGAAAACCGGTTCCGTCTCGACGGGCGTGAAGCCGCGGTCATCCGCCCCGCCGCCGCGTCGCGTGTAGTGGAGCAGCGCGACCCGCTCGCCGTCGATCGAGATGTCGACATCCTCCATGCGGGAGTTCGCGCCGGAGGTGAAGACGAGCGAGAACGTGTACTCGCCGTCGGCCGGGAAGGTGTGTTCCACGACCATCCCGCCGCGCGTGCCGAACGGAGCCCCTTCGACGTGGTCCCACGGGTGCTGCGACACGTACTGGGAGTTCTTGTACGTGACGTTCACCGCCGGGGCTTCGCGGTCGCCGACCGCCCTGCGGCTGATCTCGGCCGCCGCGTTCAGGTAGGCGTCGAGCAGCGTCGGCGAGAGCGCCTGGACGTCGGCGATGTTGTCGAAGTTGGCGCTCATCTGGTCGTTGGGAAGCCAGCTCCCCGCATCCACCTCGAGCCCCAGCAGGTCCCGGATCGCCCGTTCGTACTCGGGGCGGTTGAGCCGCTGGAAGGTGCGGCCGCCCGGGTTCGGATTCCGGGCCGCGGCATCGTCGACGATGTCCTCGAGCGTCTCGACGAGTTCGAGAAGGTCCTCCTCCGCGGGACGGCGCACGCCGGGCGGCGGCATCATGCCGGCGCGCAGCTTGCGGATCATCTTCTCGGCGGTCTCCGCCTCCTCGGCCGCGGCGTCCACATTGAACGGTTCGAGGTCGAGGTTGCCGGCGAACCGGCGGCTGTTGTGGCAGTTCGTGCAGACGCCCTGGACGATGTCGTTCGGGTCCGCCGCGACGGACGTGACGGTCGCCGGGGACGGGGCGGGCGCGTGGACGAACTCCGCGGCCGAGCCGACGCCGGGCTGGCCGGCGGCCCCCGCAACGGCCGCCGCCCGGCTTTCCTGCGCACCGAGGCTCGCGGGGATCGCGACAACCAGTGCCAGGGCCATACCCAGCGCCACACCCACGGTGCGGATCGCCATCGCTCTGTACGCTTCGTATCCGGGCATCGGAGACCGTGTCGGTTAAAAGATGTATCCGCCTAACACGCTAAGCCGCGATCCCGCTGCGTGGCAAGGTTCCCGGCGCCCCCATCGTGGCCCCGTTCGTCGTGCTGCAGCCTCTATCCCGCCGCAACCTCCCTCACCGATCCCGCCAGCGCACCGTTTCGGGGTTGATTTCGGACACCGTGCGGGCGCCCAGAAGCGCCATCGTGCGCCGGAATCCCTCGTCGAACCACTTGAGGACGAGGTCCACGCCGCGCTCGCCGCCGGCACCGAGCGCGTAGAAGTAGGCGCGGCCCGCCAGGCAGGCTTTCGCCCCGAGCGCGACGGCCTTCGCGATGTCGCTGCCGCGGCGGACTCCGCCATCGATGAGGACATCGAGCCGGTCCCCGACGGCGTCCGCGACCGGTTGCAGCAACTCGAGCGTCGGGGGCGCGTCATCGAGCTGCCGTCCGCCATGGTTCGAGATCACGATCCCCTCCGCGCCGGCTTCCGCCGCGAGGACGGCATCTTCCACGGTCTGGATGCCCTTGATGACGATCGGACCGTCCCAGATGGAGCGCAGCCACTCCACGTCATCCCAGGCCAGCTTCGGGTCGAACTGTTCGTTCACGTACTGCGCGAGACCCATGGCGTCGACGCCCCTCGCCCCGCCCGCGGCGTCCCGGCTCACGGCGCTCGAAAAGACGATCGGCTCGGAGGTGAGGAAGTCCCACGTCCAGCCGGGTTTGCGGATCCCGTCGATGAAGGTGTCGAGGCCGAGTTGCGGCGGGAGCGTGAAGCCGAGCCGGACGTCGCGCTCGCGCCGCCCGAGCACCGCGACGTCGACGGTGAGCAGGAGCGCCTCGTAGCCGGACTCGCGCGCCCGCTCGACGAGTTCGGCGACCAGGCCGCGGTCCTTCCACACGTAGACCTGGAACCACCGGGGACCGGAGCTGACGGCGGCGACCTCCTCGATCGAGCGGGTGCCGAGCGTCGAGAGGCTGTACGTGATCCCCGCACGCGCCGCGGCCCGGGCCACGGCGAGTTCGCCCTCCGAATCCGCGATGCGGCTGAACCCGGTGGGGGCGAGGATGAGCGGCAGCGGGTGGCGCCGGCCGAGGACCGTCACGCCGGGGTCCACGTTCGTCACATCGCGCAGGACGCGGGGCCGGAACTCGAGTCGGTGGAAGGCGTTGCAGTTCCGCGCCTGGGTGCGCTCGTCCTCCGCCGCCCCGTCGATGTAGCCGAACACGCCGCGCGGGAGCCGGCGCCGGGCGACCTCCCGCAGATCCTCGACGCTCGCGCAGCGGCCGAGCCGGCGCGCCACGGGGTCCAGTTCGAGCTTCCTGAAGCGGACGACGGAGCGCAGCGTCTTCAGCATGGAGACCTCCGACACTCCGAACAGGGCGGCGAAGAGCGTCCCGCCGGCAAGGCCGAGGATGGCGAGCACCGGCGGCCAGATGTCGACGAGGGACGCCATGGGGAGTCCCCCCGGCAGCGTGTCGGCGAGGATCTCTATGACCGCCCCGACGAACGCTCCGGCGAGGGCCCACAGGAGGGCCGTGCGGACGACCCCGCGGATGTGTCGTCGCCCCTTCTTCACGGCTCCCTCCCCACGCGGGCGTCGGCTTCGATCTCCACCCGGTATCCTGACCCGATGAGACCCGCCTGGACCAGCGTGTTGACGGGGCGGATGCCGCCGAAACGCTGCCCGTGCGCGCGGGCCACCGGCTCCCAGTCCGCGAGTTCCGGCACGAAGACCCGGGTCCGGACCACGTCCTCGAGGCGTCCGCCCAGCGCTTCGATCGCCCCCTCGATCTTGTCGATGACGAAGTGGGTCTGCGCGGCGGGGTCGTCCCCGCCGACCAGGCGGTCCCCGTGCGTGGCCGTCGTCCCGGAGACCGCGATGCGCCCGCCCGTCCGCACGGCCCGGCTGTAGCCCGCCAGATCCTCCCACACCGTGCCGGAGTCCACGCGCGTCCGGCCGCCCGTCCCGGTCCGGACGGGATACGGCGGCGGAAGCTCGTCCAGGTGATCGCTGAGGTCGCCCGCCGCCGTCAGGTAGGGAGGCCGACGGTACTCATCTCCGCAGTCCCCGGGAACGGGGTCCAGCGACCCGCTCGCCGCCGCCAGCGTTTTCCGGTCCGCCGCGTCGAGCTTGAGCGCCGACAGGCGCAGGTTGTCGGCGATGTGCTCGCGGCGTCCCAGCCGCGCGCCGATGATCACGCCCGCCACGGCGGGCCGGTCGAGGATGGCGCGCGCCGCGACGTTCGCTATCGAGACGCCGTGCTTCATCGCCACCGCCCGGACCGCCGCGAGCAGCACCTGAAGGCGGCCCCAGCCGCCCGCCGCCTCGACGAAGCGGCGGTACTTCATCTCGGACCACGTCTTCACGCCGTCCGGCCCCGGGTCCTCCACATCGAACCAGCGTTCGGTCAGGAGGCCGCCCGCCAGCGTTCCGTAGGCGAGGAGCTGGACCCCGTGTCGGAGACAGACCTCCGTCATCGCGTCGGCGGCACGCCCGTCCAGGAGGGAGTACGAGACCTGGTTCGAGACCACGTCGATGCCGGTGTGGAGCACCATGTCGAGGTGGACGGCGTCGAAGTTCGTGAGGCCGAGGTGCCGGATCAGGCCTTCGTCCTTCAGTTCCTGGAGGGCGAACAGGCAGTCGAGCCAGCTCGGATCCGGGTAGTGCCAGGCGTGGAACTGGAGGAGGTCGATCGCGTCCGCCCGCAGGCGCCGCAGCGACCGCTCCACGGCCTCCCGCACCGTCGCCGGCGTGTGCGGACCCGGCGCGGGCGTCCACTTGGTGAGGAGTTGCAGGTCTCCGTCGCGGTGCGGGGCCCGGGACGCGCACGCTCCGGCGATCTTCTCGGCCGAACCGTAGTGGTCCGCCATGTCGAACGTCGTGAAGCCGGCCGCCGTGTAGGCGTCCATCGCGGCCGCGGCGGCCTCGACGTCCATCGGGCCCTCGCGTTCCATGTCGGCGACCTGCCACAGTCCGGTCAGCACCCGCGAGATCTCCAGACCGGGAGCCAGTTCCCGGCGCTCCGGCCTACTCAGGAGGCAGCTCGCGGAAAAGGCGGTCGACGTCCGTCCCGGAGGCCCGCAGCGTCCGCATCTTGCGGATGAAGATGAGCGATCCCAGCGCCATGACGCCGATCCAGAGCGGCGTCGAGCGGAAATACCACGCCGCGACGTCCGCCGTGAGGTCCTTCAACAGGTGGGTCACGAGAAACGTCCCCAGCAGCACGATGCCCGCCACGCACACGCACGTTCGCGCCACCGGGCCGCGGAGCACGCGGAAGTTCGCGGCGATCTCCGGGTTCCGCCGCGGGAGGACGAGCACGGAGACGCACATGAGGAGGAAGTTGACGAGCATCGACGTGACCATGATGTCGACGCCGAGGAAAAAGTCCCCCGCGAATTCGCTACCGACGATCGCGACGGAGGCCAGCGCGGTCGAGAGGAGGATCGCGGCGTGCGGCGTACGGTGCGTCGGGTGCACCCGGGCGAGACCCGACGGAAAGATCCCGTCCTCGGCCCACGCGAAGACGAGGCGCGAGACGGAGAGAATCATCGCCGGCAGGTCGTTGATGAGGGCGATCGCGGCGCCCGCCACGATGAGCACCGTCCACCACGGCGGGAGCACGTAGCCGAGGAGTCCGGGGGCGGTGAGGTCCTGTTCCTGCGCCCGCGCCCACACGAACTCCCACGGGACCGTGTGATAGACGGCGGCCGTGAAGAGCAGGTAGTAGGCGCCGACGATGAAGACCGCGAGTCCGATCGCGAGGGGGAGCGCGCGGTTCGGATTCCGTGCCTCGCCGCCCGCCTGCGCGATCGCGTCGAAGCCCACGAAGCTGGCGAAGAGGAGGCCGGAGGCGGCGAGGAAGCCGGCCGGGCCGAGCGGCGGAGGCGCGGCTGCCGGCACCTCCACGCCTTCCCTCGCGAGCAGCGCCGCCGCGAAGTCGCCCTGGTCGAACGAGAACCCGGCCACGATGACGATCGCGCCGAGCGCGAACATGACGATCATCAGCGGCACCACGGTGCGTTCGTAGGCCCTGAGGCCGCGCAGGTTCACCCACGCGAACGTCCACAGCATCGCGAGCGCCAGCGCCACCCGCACCGAACCCGTGTCCAGCGCCCCGGCCAGGCCCGCCATCCCCATGGCGCCCGCGATGTCCCGCAGGAAGGGGACGATGAGGTAGGAGACGACGCCGATGACGATGGAGAGGCCGAACCACTGCGAGAAGCTCGCCACGAAGCCCCAGTACGGGCCGAGCGCGCGGCTCGCGAAGACGTAGCTGCCGCCGGCGCGCGGCATGGCGGAAGCGAGGATCGCGTAGGCGAGCCCGGCGAGGACGGCCGGGAGGGCGCCGAAGGCGAAGGCCGGGAGCACGTTCTCCGCGATCCCGGGCACGTTCCGCTGGATCATGACGGGGACCACGTTGATCCCGGCCCCCAGCATCGAGCAGATCCCCGTCGCGGCGAGGCCCCACAGCCCGAGCTGGCGCGCGAGCCCCGTTCCGCCGGACCCCGGGGCGGCCGTTCCCGCCGCGCCTCCGTTCGCCGCGCTCAGACTTCCTCCCCCGCGAGGAACATCCACGTCTCGACGGCCGTGTCCGGGTTGAGCGACATGCTTTCGATCCCCTCCTCCACGAGCCAGCGCGCGAGGTCGGGGTGGTCCGACGGTCCCTGCCCGCAGATCCCGATGTACTTGCCCGCCCTCGTGCAGGCGCGGATCGCCATCGAGAGGGTCGCCTTCACCGCGGCGTCGCGCTCGTCGAAGATGTCGGCGATCAACCCGGAGTCGCGGTCGAGGCCGAGGGTGAGCTGCGTCATGTCGTTCGACCCGATCGACATCCCGTCGAAGTGCTCGAGGAACTCGTCGGCGAGCAGGGCGTTCGAGGGAAGCTCGCACATCATGATGAGCTGCAGGCCGTCCTCCCCGCGGGCGAGGCCGTTTTCCGCCAGGAGGTCGACGACGGCCCGCGCCTCGGCCACCGTCCGGACGAAGGGGACCATCACCCACACGTTGTCGAGCCCGATCCGGCCGCGAACCCGGCGCAGCGCCCGGCATTCGAGTTCGAAGGCGGGACGAAAACTCTCCGACACGTAGCGGGACGCGCCGCGGAAGCCGAGCATCGGGTTCTCCTCGCGCGGCTCGTAGCGGCGGCCGCCGATGAGGTCCGCGTATTCGTTCGACTTGAAGTCGGACAGGCGCACGATGACGGG
>NZ_CANPWG010000052.1 GCF_947581915.1 Candidatus Palauibacter scopulicola | reverse complement strand
CCGCGAGGGAGGCCGGACGGTGGGCGCCGGGGTCGTCACCGCCATCCACGACTAGGGAAGACAAATGAGGGTTCGGATTACGCTCGAATGTACGGAGTGCAAAGAGCGCAACTATTCGACGACGAAGAACCGGCGGACGCATCCGCAGCGGGCCGAACAGAAGAAGTACTGTCGCCGCTGCAACGGACATAGAATGCACAAGGAAACACGGTAAGGGGTTCGATTGGCCGGCATCGTCAGAAGAACCCAGGAATTCGCGGAACAGGTACAGGTCGAGATGCGTCGGGTCACGTGGCCCGACAAGGATCAGTTGCGCGGTGCAACGATCGGCATCCTGATCTTCGTCTTCATCATGGCCATCGTCATCGGGGCAATGGATTCGGTCTTCGCGGCGGCAGTGCGATTCATCGTCAGGTCGTTCGGTGGTTGAGACGCCGGGCGCGGGGGCCGCGCAGACCGGGCTTCCCGGGGACGCGCCGCGCTGGTACGCGCTGCAGACGTATTCGGGTCACGAAAAGAAGGTGAAGACCCTCCTGGAGCAGAAGATCCAGGAATACGGGGATGAACCTCCGATCCGGGAGGTCATCGTCCCCACGCAGGAAGTCGTTGAGATCAAGGGGGGGAAGCGCGTCAAGTCGACGAAGCGGCTCTACCCGGGCTACGTGCTCATTCAGATGTTGCTGGACCAGAACACGATGTACGTCGTCAACAACGTCCCCGGCGTCATCAAGTTCGTGGGGAGCGGGAAGGATCCCCAGCCGCTCAAGACCGAGGAGATGAACAAGATCCTCGGCATCGCGGATGAACTCGAGCAGGCAGGTCCCGAAACGGAGATCCCCTTCCGGCCGGGGCAGGTCGTCGAAGTCATGGAGGGACCGTTCAGCGATTTCAGCGGAACGGTGGAAGAGGTGTTTGCGGAGAAGGGCAAGGTGCGCGTGCAGGTGAGCCTGTTCGGGCGCCCGACCTCGGTTGAACTGGACTACACGCAGCTGCAGGGGTTCTGATGCCGCCGAAGAAACAGGTGACCGGATTCATCAAGCTGCAGATTCCGGGTGGGCAGGCGAATCCGGCCCCGCCCGTGGGTCCGGCGTTGGGCCAGCACGGCCTCAACATCATGGACTTCTGCAAGGCGTTCAACGCGCAGACGCAGCAGGAAGCCGGCACGATCATCCCGGTCGAGATTACGGTCTACAAGGACCGGACGTTCAGCTTCATCACCAAGACGCCACCGGCGGTGGAACTGCTCAAGAAGGAACTCGGCCTCGAGTCGGGGTCTCCGGTCCCCAATCGGGAGAAGGTCGGCAAGGTCACGGACGACCAGCTGCGCAGGATCGCCAGGATCAAGATGAAGGATCTCAACGCGGCCGATGAAGAGGCCGCGATGCGGATGATCGCGGGCACTGCACGATCCATGGGGATCGAGCGGGCCGACTGATCGGGAGAGATCGGGAAACATGCCGAAACGCGGCAAGAAATACCGCTCCGCCGTAGAAGCCGCTCCGGCGAACGGCGCTTTCGCGCCCCGCGAGGCGCTCGAGCGCGTGCGGGAATCGGCGTTCGCGAACTTCGACGAGACGGTCGAGGCGGCGATACGCCTCGGCGTGGACCCGCGCAAGGCGGATCAGATCGTGCGCGGCACGGTCATCCTGCCCGCGGGTACGGGCCGCAAGGTGCGCGTGCTTGCTCTCGTGAAGGCCGACCGGGCGGCCGAGGCGACGGAGGCCGGTGCGGACTACGTGGGGACCGAGTACATCGAGCAGATCCAGGAGGGGTGGCTCGACTTCGACGTCGCGATCGCGACCCCGGATCTCATGAAGGATGTGGCCAGGCTGGGCCGGATACTCGGTCCGCGCGGCCTCATGCCCACGCCGAAGGCGGGCACGGTCACCATGGATGTGGGCCGGGCCGTTCGGGAGTCGAAGGCGGGCAAGATCGAGTTCCGGGTGGACCGTACCGGCAACGTGCATGCGCCGATCGGAAAGGTGAGTTTCGAACTCGACCGGCTGAACGAGAATCTCGCTGCGCTCATGGACGAGATCGTGCGGCTGAAGCCCGCCGCGGCGAAGGGCCGCTACGTGAAGAGCGTGACCGTGACCAGCACGATGGGTCTCGGTGTTTCCGTCGACGAGGACCTGTACCGATAGATCCATGAGACTCGAAGAAAAGCAGCGCGTCACGCAGGAACTCACTGCGCAGATCGAAGAGAGCGGGACGATTTACCTGACCGACTTCACGGGGCTGAACGTGAAGGCGATCACGGATTTCCGAACGCGACTCCGAGATGAAGGCCTGAGCTATCGGGTCGTGAAGAACACCCTCATGAAGCGGGCGCTCGAGGATCTGGATCTCCCGGATCTGAGCGCCCATCTCGAGGGTCCGACGGGGCTCATCCTCAGCGACGCCGACCCGGTCACGCCGGCCAGGGTGCTGAAGGAATTCGCGAAAGCGAACGAGGACCGGCCGGTGGTGAAGGTCGGCGTCATAAACCGGGTGGAAACGTCGCCGGAGGAAGTGGGGCGCATCGCCGATCTTCCGTCGCGCGAGGTGCTGCTCGGCAGCATCGCGGGCGGGCTCACGGCGAGCGTCGGTGGCATCGCCGGCGCTCTGAATGCGCTCCTCCGCGACATCGCAGACATGATCGAACAGGTCGGAAGGAAGAACGAGTCCGCCTGAGGTGGGACGCATGTCCGCGACGTGCGGGCGTGCGGAATGCGTACAGGATCCAGGGAACGGAAGAACATGTCCAAAATCGACGATCTTCTGCAGCAGATCGGCTCGCTGACGGTGCTTGAGGCCGCCGAGTTGAAAGACAAAATGGAGGAAACCTTCGGCGTGTCGGCTTCCGCGCCGGTCGCCGTCGCCGCCGCTCCCGGTGGTGGAGGCGACGCCGCCGAGGAGGAGCAGACGGAGTTCGACGTCGTCCTCACGGCGGTGGGCAGCAAGAAGATCCAGGTGATCAAGGTCGTGCGGGAAGTCACGAGCCTGGGTCTCAAGGAGGCGAAGGCCGTCGTCGACAACGCCCCCGGGCCCGTGAAGGAAGGCGTGTCCAAGGAGGAGGCGGAGGAGATCAAGGCCAAGCTCGAAGAGCAGGGCGCCACGGCGGATCTCAAGTAGCCACGCTGAAGAGCGTGGCACGCCCCGGCGTCGATCATTCGATCGGTTCCGGACTGCGGAGGGATCGCAGCCGGACCGATGACGCGGGGGTCCGACCTCACACCGTGCACGAACCGGCGCGACCGCTCGCGGGCGGAACCCGGTATTTGCGCATCTCCCATGTACTCGCGGGACTCCCCGCGGGAGGTACGATTTGACGGTCAACGGCAGACCCGCGGTTTCGTTCGACAAGCTCGCCCGCCCGATGCACATGCCGCATTTCCTGGATGTGCAGCGCGAGGCGTTCGAGCGTCTGCTGCAATCGAAGACGAGGGAAGAGGAGCGCCGGGACCTCGGTCTTGAGCGTGTTTTTCGGGAGATCTTCCCGATTGCGGACGTCAACGAGAACTTCTCGCTGGAGTTCGTCAGCTACTCTCTCGGAGAGCCGAAGTACGAGGTCGAGGAGTGCATCGAGCGCGACATGACCTACTCCGCGCCGCTGAAGGCGCGGCTCCGGCTCGTCATCTTCGAGACGGTCGGGAAGGATGACGAGAAGCGTCCGGGCGATATCCTGGAGAAGGAAGTCTATCTCGGGGATCTGCCGCTCCTGACGGAGCAGGGAACGTTCGTCGTGAACGGCGCGGAACGGGTCATCGTGAGCCAGCTTCACCGTTCCCCCGGCGTCGTATTCGAGGAGACGCTGCACCCCAACGGCACGCGTCTCTTCTCGTCCCGGATCATCCCGTTCCGGGGATCCTGGGTCGAATTCACCCTCGACATCCACGACGTGATCCACGTCCACATCGACAAGAAGAAGAAGTTCCCCGCCACCGCTCTGCTGAGGGCGTTCGGCTACGGGCGGGACGTGGACATCCTCGAGTGCTTCTGCCGACGCCGGCTCGTCCGGATCGACGCGGAAGATGATGAGGAGTCGTCGGCGCACCGCGAGGTCACGGGCACGCTGGTGGCCCGGAGCATCGCGAATCCCGACTTCGGAGAGGATCCCGAGGCACTGGAACTGCGCGGTTACGAGCCCGCTCCGGACGCGCCGCACTGGCTGGCGAACGATCTTCCGGGCGCGGATGGAGGAGAGCCCGTGGCGGCCCTCGGCGACCGGCTCGACGCGGAGTTGGTGCAGCGCATCCTCGACGGGGAGATCACGAGCGTCGAGGTGTTCGAGGAAGAAGATGCGTTCATCGTGCGCCGCGGGGAGATGTTGAGCGAGGAAGCCCTCGAGCGCCTCGTGCGCGCCGGCGTGTCGGAGGTCGAGGTCTACTCGAGCGCGACCTTCGTTCCGTTGCGCGGGACCTATGAGGATCTCGCGATGCGCCGCGACTGGAGTTCGAGTCCGCAACTCGCCGCCGATGTCGTCGCCGAGGACACCGGAGAAGTGCTGGCCGAGAAGGGGGCGCGTTTCGACTCGAACCTGTTCGCGAAGCTCAAGGCGGAGAAGGCTCGCGAGGCCTTGGTGTTCACGGGCGGTCCCCGCGGGGAATCGCCGCTGCTGCGCAACACGCTCGCGAAGGATCCGACGGCGAGCGAGGCGGCCGCGCTGCACTCCATCTATTCTCTCGTTCGACCGGGCGAAGCGCCCAACCTGGCGACGGCCCGGGGCGCGCTGGATCGGCTCTTCTTCAACCCCAAGCGATACGACCTGGGTCGGGTGGGACGACACAAGATCAACCACCGGCTCAAGGACGTGTATCGGCTGCTCGGCCTCGATCTCCCCTCGGGCGACCTCGTGGTGCTGGATCCGTCCGACTTCGTGGCGATTATCCGCTACCTGGTCGAACTGCACGAGGGCCGCGGATACACCGACGACATCGACCATCTCGGGAACCGCCGCGTGCGGTCCATCGGAGAACTCATCGCGAACCAGTTTTCCGTCGGACTGTCGCGCATGGCCCGCCTGGTTCGCGAGCGGATGTCGATCAACAGCGACCCCGAGAAGATTTCCATCGACGACCTCGTGAACGCGCGTACGGTGAGCGCCGTGATCCAGGCTTTCTTCGGGAGTTCGCAGCTCAGCCAGTTCATGGACCAGACGAATCCGCTCTCGGAGCTCACGCACAAGCGGCGCCTGAGCGCGCTGGGTCCGGGCGGGCTGACGCGGGAGCGTGCGGGCTTCGAAGTGCGGGACGTGCACTACTCGCACTACGGACGAATGTGTCCCATCGAGACTCCGGAAGGCCCGAACATCGGGCTCATCACTTCCGTGACCACGTACTCCCGCCTGAACGAGTTGGGTTTCCTCGAGACCCCCTACCGCCGGGTGGTCAACGAGCGGGTCTCCCAGGACGAAATCGTCTGGCTCTCGGCGAGCGAAGAGGAGGAATACTCGGTCGCGCAGGCGAACGCCGAACTCAACCCCGATGGGACGTTCGCCCGCTCGCTCGTCCTCTGTCGCCGTCGCGACGACTACCCGCTGTTGCCGCCGGACGAGATCGACTTCATGGACGTCGCGCCCGACCAGCTGGTGGCGGTGTCGCCTGCGCTCATTCCGTTCCTCGAGCACGACGACGCCAACCGGGCGCTGATGGGATCGAACATGCAGCGGCAGGCCGTGCCGCTTCTCTTCCCGGAGCGTCCGCTCGTCGGAACGGGTCTCGAGGGCAAGGTGGCCCGGGACTCCGGTGCGGTCGTGCTTGCGCGCCGCGCCGGGACGGTGACGCGGGTCACGGCGGACGAGGTCGAGGTCGACACCGGCAAGCCCCGGCGGGCGGCCGGCGAGATCCCCCTCGCCCGGCTCACCCAGTACGACTCCTATCGACTCAGGAAGTTCTGGCGCACGAATCAGGACACGGCGATCAACCAGAGGCCGATCGTCCGGGTCGGCGACCGCGTGGAAGCGGGCGACGTCGTCGCGGACGGAGCCGGCACGGATGGCGGCTCGCTCGCGCTCGGACGTAACGCGCTCGTCGCTTTCATGCCCTGGTTCGGACACAATTTCGAGGACGCCATCGTGATCAGCGAGAAACTGGTCAAGGGCGACGTCTACACGTCGGTCCACATCCAGGAACTCGAACTCCACGTCCGCGACACGAAACGCGGGATGGAGGAGATCACGCGCGAGATCCCGAACGTGGCCGAGGAAGCACTCGTCGATCTCGACGATCGCGGGATCGTCCGCATCGGCGCGGCGGTCCGCTCGGGAGACATCCTCGTCGGCAAGATCACGCCGAAGGGGGAGACCGAGCTTTCGCCCGAGGAAAAGCTGTTGACGGCGATCTTCGGAGAGAAGGCGAAGGATGTGAAGGACAGTTCTCTGCGCGTCCCCCCCGGCGTCGAAGGGACCGTGATCGACGTCAAGATCTTCTCAAGGCGAATCGATGACCCGCTGCTGGAACGGGAGCACGGCGAGCGCATCGCCGAATTGCGCGAGAGCGAGCGCGAGGAAATCGCGCGCGTGATGGAAGCCCGGGACGAGGAGATCCTCGAATTGCTTCAGGGGGAGACGGTGGTTCTGTGTCTCGGCCGGGGCTCCCTCGAACCGCTGTTCGCCGAGGGCACGAAGCTGACGAAGACGAAGCTGCGGAGCGTCGACCTGGGAGAGATCGACCTCTCGACGCTGAAGGTGAAGACGGAGAAGTCGAACGACCTGATCCGCCGCGTGGAGGCCGAGGCTCGCACGCGAGTGGAACGGATACGCGAGCGCACGGAAGAGGGAATCGACAAGATCTTCCAGCCTGACGAACTGTCCCCGGGTGTCGTCCAGCTCGTGAAGGTCTACCTCGCGGAGAAGCGGAAGATCTCCGTGGGAGACAAGATGGCCGGCCGGCACGGCAACAAGGGCATCATCGCCCGCGTCGTTCCCGAAGAGGACATGCCGGTCCTGCCCGACGGACAGTCCATCGAAATCGTACTCAATCCACTCGGCGTACCGAGCCGGATGAACGTGGGACAGATTCTCGAGACCACGCTGGGCTGGGCGGCCCGGGCTCTCGGCTTCGAGGCGAATACGCCCGTCTTCCAGGGCGCGACGGAGCATGAGATCGGGGCGCTCCTGAAGATCGGGGGCGCCTACTGGGCGGCTCGTACGCTTGGATCGAACGTGGAACCGCCGAAACTGTCCTACGAAACGACCCAGACGCTCGTCAACGAGATTCAGGCCTGGGAGGGAGAAGACGGGGTGTCGGACCCGGCCAGTCTCGGCCGTACGCTCGACGCCTATCTCGAGGGAGGAGGCGAACTCGCCTCGTACCTGCGGAGCCTGGCCTCCTTCGTCCTCCGCGCCGTGCGCGATGTCTCGGGCGCCACGACGGCGGCGAAGCTGACGTCCGAGGGATGGCCGAAGACCGCCGCCCTTTCCGGGCAGCGCAGGATCACCTCGGGTGTGGACGCGGCCGTCGTCGAGCTCATGGAGCGGGCGGGGTTGCGTTCAAACGGGAAGATGAGGCTGCGCGACGGCCGCACGGGCGAAGAGTTCGTGGCGGACATCGCGGTCGGCGAGATCTACATGATGAAGCTCTCGCACCTCGTCGACGACAAGATCCACGCGCGCTCCATCGGTCCGTACAGCCTCGTCACGCAGCAGCCGCTGGCCGGCAAGGCGCAGTTTGGAGGGCAGCGCTTCGGCGAGATGGAGGTGTGGGCGCTGGAAGCCTACGGCGCGGCCCACACGCTGCAGGAGATGCTGACCGTCAAGTCGGATGACGTGACCGGGCGGAGCCGGGTGTACGAGGCGATCGTGAAGGGCGACAACCTGCCCAAGCCGGGGGTGCCCGAGAGCTTCAACGTGCTCGTCAAGGAACTGCAGGCGCTGGGGCTGAGCGTGACGCTCGGCGGCGACGAGTCGGAGCCGCTGTTCTGAGTCGGAGCCGCCGTCCAGCGAAACAAGAGGGTAACAGATGATCGATTTTCCGCGAAATCGCAGTGCAGGGTCGTCCGAGTTCGACTGGATTCAGATCAAGCTCGCCTCGCCCGAGGAGATCCGCTCCTGGAGTCACGGAGAGGTCACGAAGCCGGAGACGATCAACTACCGGTCGTTCAAGCCGGAGCGCGACGGGCTCTTCTGCGAGCGCATCTTCGGGCCGGTCAAGGACTGGGAGTGTCACTGCGGGAAGTTCAAGCGGATCCGATACCGCGGCCACATATGTGACAAGTGCGGGGTCGAGGTCACGCTCTCGAAGGTCCGCCGCGAGCGGATGGGGCACATCGAACTCGCGGTGCCCGTGGCCCACATCTGGTTCTTCAAGACCCTGCCTTCCCAGATGGGCTACCTGCTCGGGATGAAGCTGCGGGATCTCGAGAAGGTCATCTACTACGCCGCGCACGTCGTCACCGAGCCCGGCCGGCAGGATGTCGAGTTCAAGCAGGTTCTGGAGGAGGATGAGTACTGGGAGCTGACGGACAAGGCGCGCGAGGAGGGGGATACCGAATTCCGCGCCGAAATCGGGGCGGAAGGGATCCGGACGCTGCTCGGACAGCTGGACGTCGACGAACTCGCCGAGCAGTTGCGCTACGAGGTCGTGCATGAGACCTCGAAGCACCGGAAGAAGAAGAAGCTCAAGCGGCTCAAGGTGATCGACGCGATCCGCAACAGCGACGACGAAGTCTCCAAGCGGAACAGCCCCGAGCACATGATCATGGATGTGATCCCGGTGATTCCGCCGGATCTGCGTCCCCTCGTGCCGCTGGACGGCGGGCGATTCGCGACATCGGATCTCAACGATCTCTACCGTCGCGTGATCAATCGGAACAACCGGCTCAAGAAGCTGCTGGAGATGCGCGCGCCGGAGGTGATCCTGCGCAACGAGAAGCGCATGCTGCAGGAGGCGGTGGACGCGCTGTTCGACAACGGGCGGCGCGGCAAGGCGATTCGCGGAAGGGGCAAGCGGCCGCTGAAGTCGCTGTCGGACATGCTCAAGGGCAAGCAGGGCCGGTTCCGGCAGAATCTGCTCGGAAAGCGCGTCGACTACTCTGGCCGCTCGGTCATCGTCGTGGGTCCGGAACTCCGGCTGCACCAATGCGGGCTGCCGAAGAAGATGGCCGTCGAACTGTTCAAGCCGTTCATCATCCACGAACTCGAGCGGCGGCTGCACGCCGAGACGGTGAAGCGCGCCAAGAAGCTCGTCGAACTCGAGGACCCGACGGTCTACGAGGTCCTCGAGGACATCATCAAGGATCACCCGGTCCTCCTGAACCGGGCCCCGACGCTCCACCGACTGGGAATCCAGGCCTTCGAGCCGGTGCTCGTGGAAGGGAAGGCCATCCGCATTCACCCGCTCGTGTGCGCCGCGTTCAACGCGGACTTCGACGGCGACCAGATGGCCGTCCACGTGCCGCTGTCGTTCGAGTCGCAGCTCGAAGCGCGCATCCTCATGCTGTCGAGCAACAACATCCTGAAGCCCGCAAACGGCCGGCCGATCGCGTCACCGTCGCAGGACATGGTCCTCGGCTGCTACTACATGACGAAGGTCCGACCCGACTTCGACGAGCATGAGGCGGGGGCGGATCTGCCTCACTTCGCGGACGCGGCTCAGGTTGAAATGGCGCTCGAAGCGGGATATCTGCGCTCGCCCGCCGGGACGCCGGATTACCACCTGCCGATTCGGCTGCTCGTCGAGGAAGAGGCCGACGACGGCCAGATCGAGCGGGAGTGGGTGGTGACCAGCGTCGGACGCGCCCTCTTCAACGCGATCCTGCCCTCCCGCGTACCGTACGTGAACGAGACGCTGGGCAAGGGGGCGCTGGGCGACCTCGTCTTCCGATCGTTCCGTCTGGCGGGACTCGAGGACACGACGGCGTTCCTCGATCAGCTCAAGGACTTCGGGTTCCGCAACGCGACGAAGGCCGGCGTCTCCATCGGACTCGATGACATGGAGATCCCGGCCGAGAAGCAGGAGATCCTCGGCGAGGCCCAGCAGGACGTGAACCGGTTCACGAAGGCGTACCACCGCGGCGTGATCTCCTTCGGGGAACGGTACAACAAGGTGATCGATGCCTGGACCCACGCGAACAACGATGTCGCCGACGCCATGGTCCGCGGGCTCCAGCAGTCGAGACACGGCTTCAATCCGATCTTCATGATGTTCGATTCGGGCGCCCGGGGGTCCCGCGACCAGATCCGTCAGCTCGCGGGGATGCGGGGTCTGATGGCCAAGCCCCAGAAGAAGTTGACCGGCGGCATCGGCGAGATCATCGAGAGCCCGATCCGCTCCAACTTCAGGGAGGGCCTCAGCGTGCTCGAGTACTTCATCTCGACGCACGGCGCGCGGAAGGGGCTCGCCGACACGGCCCTCAAGACGGCGGATGCCGGCTACCTCACGCGCCGGCTCGTCGACGTGGCGCAGGATGTCACGATCATCGAGGAGGACTGCAACACGGTGCTCGGGCTTGACGTCACGGCGCTCAAGGAGGGTGAGGACATCATCGAGCCGCTGTCGGATCGCGTCGCCGGCAACATCGCGGCGGAAGCCGTGATCGACCCCATCGACGACGAAGTCATCGTCGAGGCCGGAGACATGATCACCGAGGCGCGGGCGCGGGCCATCGATGAGAGCGGCGTGCAGCAGGTGCGCATCAAGTCCGTCCTCACGTGCGAGTCCCGGCGGGGCATCTGCCAGCAGTGTTACGGCCGCAATCTCGCGACGATGGAACTCGTCGATCTGGGAGAGGCGGCGGGCATTCTCGCCGCGCAGTCGATCGGCGAGCCGGGGACGCAGCTCACGCTCAGAACGTTCCATATCGGCGGGACGGCGGCACGTATCGCCGCGCAAACCCAGCGGCGCTCGAAGCTCGAAGGCCGGATCGCGTTCGAGCGCGTGACGACCGTCACGAGTCCGTCGGGCGATACGATCGTCACCAGCCGCGAGGGCGAGCTCCTCATGAAGACGCCGGACGACCGCATTCTCTCACGGCTCGCCATCCCCTACGGGGCGACGCTCTTCGTGAAGGACGACACCGATGTGGGGCACGGGGACCTGCTCTTCGGTTGGGACCCGTACTCCGAACCCATCGTTGCGGACAAGAAGGGGAAGATCCGGTTCACGGACATCGTGCCCGAGGAGACGGTCCGCGAGGAACTCGACGAGGCGACGGGACGGCGCCAGCAGGTCATCATCGACGACCGGGAGAAGAAGCTCCACCCGGTCATCAACATCGTGACCGGGAAGGGCGCCAAGCTGCGCGAGTTCATCGTGCCGGTCGGCACGCAGCTGCTCGTGCAGGATGGACAGGCCGTCAACGCGGGGGAGACGCTCGCCAAGATCAGCCGCGAAGCCTACAAGACCCGCGACATCACGGGTGGGTTGCCGCGCGTCGCAGAGCTGTTCGAGGCGCGTCGGCCGAAGGATCCGGCGACGATCACCGAGGTCGACGGGCGCGTCTCGTTCGGCGGGATCAAGCGCGGGAAGCGCGAGATCGTCGTGACCATGGATGACGGCGAGGAGATGGTGTATCAGATCCCGGTCGGCAAGCACCTTCGGGTGCACGAGGGAGACCTCGTGCGTGCGGGCGACCGGCTGTCCGAGGGTCCGGTGAACCCGCATGACATCCTGCGTGTCCGGGGACCACGAGCGGTACAGGAGTACCTGCTCAACGAGATCCAGGAGGTCTACCGCCTGCAGGGCGTGCGGATCAACGACAAGCACATCGCCGTGATCGTGCGCCAGATGCTGCAGAAGGTGCGCATCACGGATCCGGGCGGCACGGAATTCCTCGAGGGCGAGCATGTGGACCGGATGGAGTTCCGCGATGCGACGCGCGAGGTCCTCGAGGGTGGAGGCAAGCCCCCGCGGGCGGAGCCGATCCTGCTCGGGATCACGAAGTCGAGCCTGACGACGGAGTCCTTCATCAGCGCGGCCTCCTTCCAGGAGACGACGCGCGTGCTTACGGACGCCGCCGTGCGTGGGGCGAAGGACCGCCTCCGGGGGCTCAAGGAGAACATCATCATCGGGCACCTGGTCCCGGCGGGGACGGGGACGCACCGGTTCTCCGATATCGAATTCCTCGTGGACGACGCGCTGAAGGCGCAGATCGATTCCATGCGGCGCCGGGTCGTGCCCGAGGAGATGCCCCGGAGTCTCTTCTCGGACCTCCGGGACCAGGCTGAGGAAGACGAGGCGGCGGTGGCGGAGGAGGGCGCGGTCATGACGACCTGACGTCCGTCAGACGCCGAAGCAGGGGATGCGTTTACGGGATCTCCGCGCCCCCTCCCGGCAACGGAAGTTGCTTGACACGGCGAGGCCTCAGGACTACTCTCTCTTGTCTGTCGACCGACCGGTCGGCAGTCGCCGCGGGGGCGGTTCGGATCCGTCCCCGATTTTTTTACCCCCAACGGCCGGGCCCCGAGTTCGGTGATCGGCGCACCGGTGCGGCCGAAGGGAGCGATGGAGCGGGAATGCCGACCATCAATCAGTTGGTCCGCAAGGGCCGCAGGAAGGTCCGGAAGAAGAGCAAGGCGCCGGCGCTGGAGGGGAACCCCCAGAAGCGCGGGGTGTGCACGCGCGTGTACACCACGACGCCGAAGAAGCCGAACTCGGCCCTGCGGAAGGTCGCCCGCGTGCGACTCACGAACGGATACGAAGTCACCGCGTATATCGGAGGCGAGGGCCACAACCTCCAGGAACACAGCATTGTGCTGATCCGGGGCGGACGGGTGAAGGACCTGCCGGGTGTGCGGTATCACATCATCCGCGGGACCCTCGACGCGTCGGGCGTGGACGACAGGAACCAGGGCCGGTCGAAGTACGGTTCGAAGAAGCGAAAATAACCGGCAACGGGGCCGAACCCCGTTGGGCCCGGCCTCGGAGTCCGTGGCCGGGCTTTATTGCGAAGTCTCCGGATGAACCCGGAGCCGGATATGGCGAAGCGAGATGCCGCGACGAAACCGTGCCGAACAGCGTGAGGTGATTCCGGACTCCCGATACGGGAGCACGGAGGTCACGAAGTTCATCAACATGCTGATGCTCGACGGAAAGAAGTCCCTCGCCGAGCGGATCTTCTACGATGCGATGCAGAGCATCGAGATGAAGACGGGGCAACCGGCGATGAACGTGTTCCGGCAGGCGCTTCAGAACGCGAAGCCCATCCTCGAGGTCCGCAGTCGGCGCGTGGGTGGCGCGACGTACCAGGTTCCGATGGAAGTGTCGTACCGGCGCCGCGACTCGCTCGCACGCCGATGGCTCGTGCAGTACTCGCGCGCCCGCTCCGGCAAGACGATGGCGCAGCGGCTCGCCGGTGAACTGCTTGACGCCGCTCGCGGCGACGGAGGCGCGGTGAGGAAGAAGGAGGACGTGCACCGGATGGCGGACGCGAACAAGGCGTTCGCGCACTACCGCTGGTAATGAATCCGTCCGGCACCCGAGGCTCGACAGATAGAGACCAATAGATCGACTCATGGAGAGAAGGACGCCGCTCCAGCGGCTTCGGAATATCGGCATCATGGCGCACATCGATGCCGGAAAGACGACGACGACCGAACGGGTGCTGTTCTATACCGGCCGGACGCATCGCCTGGGCGAAGTGCATCATGGCGACGCGACGATGGACTGGATGGAACAGGAGCAGGAACGCGGCATCACGATCACATCGGCCGCCACCACCTGTAACTGGACGCACGAGGGCGAACCCTACCGCATCAACATCATCGACACGCCGGGGCACGTCGACTTCACGGTGGAAGTGGAGCGCAGCCTCCGCGTGCTCGATGGCGCCGTGGCCCTCTTCTGCGCCGTCGGTGGCGTGGAGCCGCAGTCCGAGACGGTATGGCGGCAGGCCGACAAGTACGGTGTCCCGCGCATCGCGTTCGTCAACAAGATGGACCGCGTCGGCGCCGACTTCATGAACGTCGTCCGAATGATGCGCGACCGCCTGGGTGCGAACGCGCAGCCACTCCAGATCCCTCTCGGCGAGGGTGAACTCTATACGGGCATGGTCGACCTCATTCGCGAGGTCAAGGTCGTGTACGACGATGAATCTCTGGGCGCACGCTGGACCGAAGGCCCCGTGCCGGACGCGCTGGTGGACCAGGTGGCGGAGCTGCGGAACTCCCTCATCGAAGCCGCGGTCGAGTACGACGAGCCCATGCTCGAGAAGTACCTCGAAGGGGAAGAGCTCACCGAGGACGAAATCCGCGGTGCGGTGCGGAAGGCGACGCTGGCCAACGGGATCACGCCGATCCTGTGTGGCTCCGCCTTCAAGAACAAGGGCGTTCAGCGCCTGCTTGACGCCGTGATCGACTTCCTCCCCTCCCCCCTCGATGTCCCTCCCGTCACCGGCCACCTCCCGCAGCAGGATGAGACGGCCGTCGAGCGCGCGGCCGACGAAGAGGCGCCGTTCGCGGCCCTCGCGTTCAAGATCGCGACCGACCCGTACGTGGGGCGTCTGACCTACTTCAGAGTTTATTCCGGAACGGCGAAGGCCGGCTCGAAGGCGGTGAATTCGTCCCGGGGACGGAAGGAGCGCTTCGGGCGGCTGCTCCAGATGCACGCGAACAAGCGGGAGGAGCGCGACGAGGTGTTCGCCGGCGACATCGCGGCCGCGATCGGGCTCAAGCATACGCGGACGGGAGATACGCTCTCGTCGGCGACCGATCCGATCGTGCTCGAGTCGATGAGCTTCCCCGAACCCGTGATCCGGGTGGCGATCGAGCCGCGGACGAAGGCGGATCAGGAGAAGCTGTCGGGGGCGCTCGCGAAGCTGGCCGAGGAAGACCCGACATTCCGCGTCTACACCGATGAGGAGACGGGGCAGACAATCATCAGCGGGATGGGAGAACTCCATCTCGAGATCATCGTCGACCGGCTCCAGCGCGAGTTCAGGGTCAACGCGAACGTCGGCCGTCCGCAGGTGGCCTACCGCGAGACGATCCGCAAGGCCGTCCGCAAGGTGGAAGGCCGCTTCGTGCGGCAGTCCGGCGGCCGCGGGCAGTTCGGGCACGTGATCATCAACCTCGAGCCCACGGATCCCGGCGGCGGCTTCATCTTCGACTCCGAGATCCGGGGCGGAAACGTGCCTCGCGAGTACGTGCTCTCGGTCGAACAGGGGATTCGCGAGGCGCTGGATTCCGGGATCGTCGCCGGTTACCCGATCATCGACATCAAGGCCACGCTGATCGACGGCTCGTACCACGAGGTCGATTCCAGCGAGATGGCCTTCAGGATCGCGGGCTCGATCGCGCTCAAGGAAGGTGCGCGAAAGGCGCAGCCGGTGCTGCTCGAGCCCGTCATGAACGTGGAGGTCGTCACACCCGACGACTATCTCGGGGACGTGATGGGAGACCTCTCCAGTCGGCGGGGCAAAATCGGCGGCATGACGCAGCGTTCGTCGGCCCAGGTCGTCGGGGCGTCCGTGCCGCTTTCGGAGATGTTCGGCTACGCGACCTCGCTGCGCTCGATCAGCCAGGGTCGCGCGGTCTACACCATGCAGTTTTCGCACTACGAGGAAGTTCCCGGCTCCAAGACGGCGGAGATCGTCTCCGCCAACGGCTCGTAGACGCCGGAAGGGCGCGTCCGCGAGCAGGCCGCAGACGAGATACAGGAGAACGAGGGGCGATGGCGAAGGAAAAGTTCGAGCGAACGAAGCCGCACGTGAACGTGGGGACGATCGGACACGTGGACCACGGGAAGACGACGCTGACGGCGGCGATCACGCAGGTACAGGCTCAGAAGGGGTACGGGGAGTACGTGGCGTTCGATCAGATCGACAAGGCTCCGGAGGAGCGGGAGCGCGGGATCACGATCGCGACGGCGCATGTGGAATACGAGTCGGAGGGACGGCACTACGCGCACGTGGACTGTCCGGGTCACGCGGACTACGTGAAGAACATGATCACGGGCGCGGCGCAGATGGACGGGGCGATCGTGGTGGTTTCGGCGGCGGACGGTCCGATGCCTCAGACGCGGGAGCACATTTTGCTGGCCCGCCAGGTGAACGTGCCGTACATCGTGGTGTTTTTGAACAAGGTGGACCAGGTCGACGACGAGGAGTTGCTGGACCTGGTGGAGTTGGAGGTACGGGAGCTGTTGAGCGAGTACGAGTTTCCGGGCGATGACGTTCCGGTGGTACGGGGTTCGGCGCTTCATGCGTTGGAGAGCGGGGATCCGGGAGCGGCGGAGACGGCGTGCATCGGGGAGTTGATGGACGCGCTGGACAGCTACATCCCGGTTCCGGAGCGAGCGACGGACAAGCCGTTTTTGATGCCTGTGGAGGACGTGTTCACGATCACGGGCCGCGGGACGGTGGTGACGGGCCGGATCGAGCGCGGTGTGGTGAAGACGGGCGAGGGCGTGGAGTTGGTGGGCCTGGGCTCGGAGAAGAAGACGGTGGTGACGGGCGTGGAGATGTTCCGGAAGATTCTGGACGAGGGTCAGGCGGGTGACAACGCGGGGCTTCTGCTTCGCGGGGTGGCGAAGACGGAGGTGGAGCGCGGGATGGTGGTGGCGCATCCGCAGTCGATCACGCCTCACCGGAAGTTTTCGGCGGAGGTGTACGTTCTGACGAAGAACGAGGGGGGTCGTCATACGCCGTTCTTCAACGGGTATCGTCCTCAGTTCTACTTCCGGACGACGGACGTGACGGGCTCGGCGGAGCTGCCCGAGGGGGTGGAGATGGTGATGCCGGGAGACAATGTGAACATGGCGGTGGAGCTGATCGCGCCGATCGCGATGGAGGAGAACCTCCGGTTCGCGATCCGCGAGGGAGGCCGGACGGTGGGCGCCGGGGTCGTCACCGCCATCCACGACTAGCGGACAGCCCCGGAAAACGAGACGGCGCACGGATATGGCGCAGAAGATTCGAATTCGGCTGAAGGCTTTCGATCCAGCCGTGATCGACCAGACGGCGGCGGACATCGTCCGGACCGCGCAGAAGACCGGTGCGTCCGTCAGCGGGCCGATCCCGCTCCCGACGCGCCGCCAGCTGTTCACGGTGCTGCGGAGTCCTCACGTGGACAAGAAGTCGCGGGAGCAGTTCGAACTGAAGACGCACAAGCGGCTCATCGACATCCACGACTCCCGTCCGCAGACGATCGACGCGCTGACGAAGCTGGATCTTGCGGCCGGCGTCGATGTGGAAATCAAAGTCGAGTAGCGAGATGCCCGGGTTGATCGGCCGGAAAATCGGCATGACGCAGATCTTCGACGACGACGGGAAGGCCGTCGGTGTCACCGTGCTGGAGGTCGGACCCTGTCCGGTCGTCCAGATCAAGACCACCGAGCGCGACGGCTACGAGGCCGTGCAGCTGGGCTTCGGCCGCGTGAAGGAGGGGCGCGAACGGAAGCCGGCCGCGGGCCACGCCGCGCGCGCCGGCCTCGACTACGTCCCGCGCGTCCTCGCGGAGTTCGACTTCGAGGGCGAGGAGCTCGAGCTGGGTCAGGAACTCACGGTCGGCATGTTCGATGTCGGATCGCGGGTGAACGTAACGGGAACGACCAAGGGTCGCGGGTTCCAGGGCGTCGTGAAGCGGCACGGCTTCGGCGGCGGTCGAGGCTCCCACGGCGGAACGTCCATTCTCAGGGCTCCGGGCTCGATCGGGGCCGGTACGGACCCGTCCCGCGTGATCAAGGGGCGGAAGATGGCCGGCCGCATGGGGGGGACGCAGCGCATGGCGATGAGCCGGAAGATCATCCGGGTCGACGCGGAAAAGAACCTCCTGATCGTGCAGGGCTCCGTCCCGGGCGGGCGAAACAACCTCGTTATGGTGAGGCCGGGCCGATGAAAGTCGCGACGTACAGCTCCGACGGCGCCGCCGGGGCCGAGCGGGCCCTGCCCGAGACGCCGTTCGATGGCACGGTCAACGAAGACGTGCTCCATCAGGTCGTCACCGCTGTGCTGGCGAACCGCCGACAGGGGACGGCGTCGACGAAGACCCGCTCGACCGTTCGCGGAGGATCGCGGAAGCCCTGGCGCCAGAAAGGGACGGGACGCGCCCGCGCCGGCTCGATCCGTTCGGCGCTGTGGCGCGGCGGCTCGGTCGTCTTCGGCCCGCAGCCGCGCTCCTATCGGGTACGCGTGCCGAGGCGAATCCGTCAGCTGGCCATCCGTTCCGCACTCAACACGAGAGCCATGAACGGCGATCTCGCGCTCCTCGAGCCTCTGGACTTCGATTCGCCGAAGACCCGGCGCGTCGCCGCTCTGCTGGCCGGCATCGGCCGCGGTTCGGAAAACGTCCTTCTCCTGACGGCGGGCCACAAACCCGATGTCCACCTGTCGGCGAGAAACCTGCCCGGCGTGCGGGTGCTCCCATGGGGAGAGGCGTCGGCGTACGACGTCCTCTGGTCCGACCTGGTACTCGTCGAGTCGTCGGCCTTCGATACGGCGGGAGACGCCGCCGGGGACGGTGACGCATGACGCGCGCGCCGAACGAGATCATCCTGCGTCCGCTGTTTACGGAGAAGACCTCCACGAGCCTTCAGTCCGAAGGGACCGATGGCGTGGGACGGCGTCTCCAGGCGCGTATCGACCGCGGCGAGGTGGAGCCGCGGCCCAAGTACACCTTCGAGGTGGCGCCGGACGCGAACAAGATCGAGATCCGCCGCGCGTTCGAGGCGATCTTCGAGGGACGGCGAGTCACCTCCGTGCGCACGATGAACGTGCGGGGGAAGAAGAAGCGCATGGGGCGCATGATGGGCCGCAGGCCGCACTGGAAGAAGGCGATCATCGAGGTGGCCGATGGCCCCGTCGACGTGCTGGAGGGAGCCTGATCGATGCCGATTCGCAAATTCAAGCCGGTGACGGCGGCCTCTCGATACCGCAGCGTATCGACGTTCGAGGAAATCACCCGCAGCGAGCCGGAGAAGTCGCTGACGGAGGGTCTGCCGAAGAAGTCCGGCCGCAACCACCACGGACATATCACGAGCCGGAGGCGAGGGGGCGGCCACAAGCGGCGCTACCGGCGCATCGACTTCAAGCGCAGGAAGGACGGCGTGCCGGGCGTCATCGCGGAGATCGAATACGACCCGAATCGCTCGGCCCGCATCGCGCTCATCCATTACGCGGATGGAGAAAAGCGCTACATCCTCCACCCGCGAGGTCTGGGTGTCGGTGACACCATCCTCTCCGGGTCGGGGATCGACCCGAACGTGGGGAACTGCCTGCCGCTACGCGAGGTCCCGCTCGGGACGGTCGTGCACGGCGTGGAGCTTGTGCCCGGCAAGGGCGCGCAGCTCGCCCGCTCGGCCGGCGCGTCGGTCCAGGTCGTCGCGAAGGAGCGGGGCGCGGTCACGTTGCGGCTCCCGAGCACCGAGATGCGCATGGTGCCGGAATCGTGCCGCGCCACGGTCGGGCAGGTCGGCAACGTCGACCACGAACTCATCCGGGCCGGCAAAGCGGGCCGGTCGAGGTGGAAGGGCCGGCGGCCCAAGGTGCGCGGCGTGGCGATGAATCCCGTCGATCATCCCCTCGGGGGTGGGGAGGGACGCAGTTCCGGCGGCCGTCCGCCCGTATCGCCGTGGGGCAAGCCGGAGGGTCGCAAGACGAGGAAGAAGCACAAGCCGAGCGACAAGCTGATCGTGCGCGGCCGCAAGCGCGGCAAGGCCACGAAGTAGGAACGGGAGATCCGATGCCGAGAAGCGTGCGGAAGGGACCGTACATCGACGAGAAGCTGCTGATGAAGGTGCAGCGGATGAACGATTCCGGAGACAAGTCGGTCATCAAGACGTGGGCCAGGGCTTCGACCATCAGCCCGGATTTCGTCGGACACACGCTCGCGGTGCACAACGGCAACAAGTTCATCCCGGTCTACGTGACGGAGAACATGGTGGGGCACAAGCTCGGAGAGTTCGCGACGACGCGAACCTTCCGCGGGCACGCCGGTTCCGCGCGAGACCGGAGGGGCAGAGTCTGATGCAGGCGACAGCCAGGGCGAAGAATCTCGGCATGTCCGCCCGGAAGATGCGTCTGGTCATCGACCAGATTCGCGGGCGAGACGTCAACGAGGCCTACGCCATCCTGCAATTCTCGAAGAAGAAGGCGGCGCGCTCGATCGGAAAGGTTCTCCGTTCGGCCGTCGCCAATGCGGTCTACCGGGCGGACGAGGGGGGCGAAACGCTGGACGTGGACGAGCTCTATGTGCGCGAGGCGTATGTGGACGAGGGCAGGACGCTTCGGCGCTGGAGGGCACGCGCCTACGGAAGAGCGACCCCGCGGCTCAAGCGGAGCAGTCATGTGACGGTCGTCGTGGACACGAGAGACTAATGGGCCAGAAGACACACCCGTACGGATTCAGACTCGGCGCGGTCAAGCCGTGGCGGTCGCGCTGGTACGCGCAGGGCAAGGAGTTCCCGAAGCTCCTCGCCGAAGACGAGAAGCTGCGGAAGTACCTGCACGCGCGACTCGGGCACGCGGCGATCGCCCAGGTGGAGATCGAGCGCAAGCCGTCCAAGATCGTCGTCACGATCCACACGGGTCGCCCCGGCGTCGTCATCGGCAAGCGTGGGGCCGAGGTCGACAAGCTGCGTGATGAACTCGCCATGCTGACGGAGGCGGAGGTTTCCGTCAACGTAGAGGAGATTCGCCGTCCGGAGACCCAGGCCCAGCTCGTGGCGGACAACGTGGCCCATCAGCTGACGCAGCGGATCAGCTTCCGGCGCGCGATGAAGCGGGCCGTGCAGGCGGCGATGCGGGCGGGCGCCGGCGGCATCCGCATTCAGTGCGGCGGGCGGCTCGGCGGGGCCGAGATCGCGCGTTCGGAGGGCTATCACGAGGGACGCGTGCCTTTGCACACATTGCGTGCGGACATCGACTACGCGGAGCGACAGGCGCGGACGACGTTCGGCACGATCGGCGTGAAGGTGTGGATCTTCCACGGCGAGATCGTGGAAGACCGCCGTGGTCAGACATACACTGCGGGCGGGCGCCGCCGCGCGGGCCGCGGACGAGGATAGAGACACATGCTGCAACCGAAGCGGATCAAGTACCGGAAACAGCAGAAGGGACGCATGCGGGGCGCCGCGCGTCGCGGGAACAAGGTCTCGTTCGGCGACTACGCGCTTCAGGCCGTGGAACCGGGCTGGATCACGAATCGTCAGATCGAGGCCGCCCGGGTCGCCATGACGCGCCACATCAAGCGTGGCGGCAAGGTCTGGATCCGCATCTTTCCGGATAAGCCGCTCACGCAGAAGCCTGCGGAAACCCGGATGGGGAAGGGCAAGGGGAACCCCGAGTACTGGGTCGCGCCGGTGAAGCCGGGCCGGGTGATGTTCGAGCTCGAAGGCGTCGACATCGAACTCGCGCGGCGGGCGATGCAGTTGGCCTCGGCGAAGCTTCCGGTCAAGACACGCTTCCTGGAGCGGGAGGACTAGATGCCGCTTGAAGCGATGGAGATGCGCGAACTCACGGACGACGAGCTTGCCGAGGAACTCACCCGCGCGAAGGACGAAATCGCTCGTCTGCGCTACCGGGCCGCGTTCGAGGAACTCGAAAACCCATCGCTCCTGAAGACGTTGCGTCGCGAGATCGCGCGGCTGAAGACCGTGCAGGTCGAGCGGACGCGTAGCGAGGAGAACCAGGTTGGCTGATCAATCGGCGACGAAGGGCCGGCGCAAGGTGCGGCTCGGAACGGTCGTGAGCGACCGCATGGAAAAAACCGTCGTGGTGTCCGTCGAGCGGCGGCTCGCGCACCCGCTGTACGGCAAGCAGGTGAGCCGCGGCAAGAGGTACCAGGCACACGACGAAGAGAACGAATACCGGGTGGGTGACGTGGTCCGGATCGAGGAGACCCGTCCGCTCTCCAGGCTCAAGCGCTGGCGCGTGCTCGAGCTGGTGCAGCGTCCGGAGTAACGGGGACACGACGAGATGATTCAGCAGGAATCGATGGTCCGCATCGCGGACAATTCCGGTGCCCGCCGGGCTCTCTGCATACGCGTCCTCGGCGGGTCGCGCCGCCGGTACGCCCGCGTGGGCGACGTAATCGTTGCGACGATCAAGGACGCGACCCCGCACGGGAACGTGAAGAAGGGACAGGTGGTTCGGGCGGTCGTCGTACGGACGGCGAAGGAGAGCCGACGGCGCGACGGCAGTTACATCCGCTTCGATGAGAATGCGGCGGTGATCATCAACGACGCGGGCGAGCCGACCGCGACGCGTATCTTCGGGCCGGTGGCGCGTGAACTCCGCGAGAAGAAGTTCATGAAGATCGTGTCGCTCGCACCCGAAGTAATCTGAGCACCGCACGAGGATCTGAACCGAAGATGACACGGAAGAAACTGAACGTGAGAGCCGGAGACACGGTTCGGGTGATCGCGGGCAACTACGCCGGCGCCCAGGGCCAGGTGCTGCGCACGATCCCTTCGCGGGGACTCGTCGTGGTGCAGGACGTGAACATGCGCAAGCATCACAAGCGTCCCGTGGCCAACGCGAGGGGCGGGATCACCGAAGGCGGCATCGTCACCTACGAAGAGCCGATCAACGCCTCGAACGTGATGCTCTTGTGCCCCCAGTGCGACGAGCCGTCGCGGGTGCACCGCCAGCGCGACGCGGACGGCACGATCGAGCGGATCTGCAAGCGCTGTGACCACCCCATCCCGACGGCGGGCTAGCAAGATGAGTTCCGAGAACGGAAAGCCGCGGCTGCGGAAACACTACGAGGACACGGTCCGGGCGAAGCTTGCCGATACCTTCGGCTTCGAGAACCCGCACCAGATCCCGAAGCTCGAGAAGATCGTGATCAACGCAGGGCTCGGCGACGGGAAGGACAATCCCCGGCTGATCGAGTCCGCCTCGAACGAGATCGCCGTGATCAGCGGCCAGCGACCCGTCGTCACGCGGGCGCGGAACTCGATCTCGAATTTCGGTCTCCGCGAGGGCATGCCGATCGGGACGATGGTGACGCTTCGCAATGCCCGCATGTACGAGTTCCTCGATCGGTTCATCAGTACGGCCGTGCCGCGGATCCGGGACTTCAGGGGGTTCCGGAGCCGGGCGTTCGATGGGCGCGGCAACTACACGGTGGGGATCCGGGAACAGATGGTCTTCGCCGAAGTCGATTACGACGAGATCGTCAAGATCCACGGTCTCAACATCACGTTCGTCACGACGACCAACCGGGACGATGAGGCGCTCGTTCTGCTTCGCGAGATGGGGATGCCGTTTCGCGATGAAGTTCCGGTCGTCATCTAGCGGGAAAGGGCTGAATGGCAAAGACGGCACTAATCGAGAAGGCGAACCGGAAGCCGAAGTTCAGTTCGCGCAAGGTGAGACGCTGCAATCGCTGCGGTCGGCCCCGCGCCTACATGAGGAAGTTCGGTCTGTGCCGGATCTGCTTCCGGGAGCAGGCGCTCCGAGGAGAGATCCCGGGCGTCCGGAAAGCGAGTTGGTGAGATGAGCATGACCGACCCGATCGCGGACATGCTGACGCGAATCCGGAACGCCGGCCGGGCCGGACACCGGCGCGTCGACATCCCGCTCTCGAAAATCAAGATCGAGATCGCCAGGATCCTGGCGGAGAACCACTTCGTTCGCGGCTACAAGGTGCTGGACGACGATCGGCACGGCCGCCTGCGCGTATACCTCAAGTACACGTCGGACGACCGACCCGTGATTCGGCTGCTCGAACGCGTGTCGAAGCCAGGCCTCAGGAAGTACGTCGACGCGAACTCGATCCCGAAGGTCCGGGCCGGGATGGGGATCGCGATCATGTCGACGTCGAACGGATTGATGACGGATCGCGACGCCCGCCGGCAGCACGTCGGCGGTGAGATCATCGCGAGAATCTACTAGCGGAGCTGCCGCGAGCAGGTGTCGGTGGTTGCCCCCGCGAGGGAGCAGATAGCGTGTCGAGAATCGGAAAACTGCCCATTCCCGTGCCGGACGGCGTCGAGGTGACGATCGATGGCGCGCACGTGATGGTGAAGGGCCCTCGAGGTGCGCTCGAGCGATCCTTCGACCCTGACATGGAGATCACGCAGTCCGACGGTGCGGTGTCCGTGAAGCGGGCCTCCGATGAGGCGCGGCACCGGGCTCTGCACGGGCTCACGCGATCGCTGATCGCCAACATGGTCACGGGCGTGTCACAGGGGTATGAGAAGCGGCTGGAGATCCACGGCGTCGGATACCGGGCGGAACAGAAGGGCGGCGGTGTGGTGTTCAGCGTCGGATACAGCCATACGGTCACCGTCGAACCGCCCGAAGGCATTGCGTTGAGCGTCGAGTCGCCGACGCTGGTCAAGGTGGCGGGGAACGACAAAGAGAAGGTCGGGCAGATGGCGGCGGAGATCCGCGCGATCCGCCCGCCCGAACCCTACAAGGGGAAGGGCATCCGTTACGTGGGCGAGTATGTGCGCCGCAAGGCCGGCAAGGCGACGGCCACAGCCTGATCGGCGAACAGACAGAGGGAAGACGATGGACATCAGGGGTCGGACGAAACAGAGGCAGCGGCTGCGCACGCGTCGGCACGCCCGGATCAAGAAGAAGATCCGGGGAACGGCCGCCCGCCCGCGCCTCGTCGTGTTCCGGAGCCTGCGGCATCTGGAGGGCCAACTGGTGGACGACGATCGTGGTGTGACTCTGCTCGGCCTCTCGACGCTTGCCGGCACGGACGGCGACGCGGGGGAGCGCTCGGGCAAGGTCGCCGATGCGTATCTTGCGGGCAGGTTGCTTGCCGAGAAGGCGGTCGCGGCCGATGTGGGCGAGATCGTGTTCGACCGCGGGGGTTATCCTTATCACGGCCGCGTTCGGGCGTTTGCCGAAGGCGCCCGCGACGGCGGTCTCCGCTTTTAACGAGAGGGCTTCATGGCAAGAGGAGGAAAACGGCGCGACGACGGTGACAACTTCAAGGAAAACGTCATCTTCATCAATCGCGTCTCGAAGGTCGTAAAGGGCGGCCGTCGCTTTTCGTTCACCGCGCTCGTGGCGGTCGGTGACGGGCAGGGCCGCGTCGGCATGGCCCTCGGAAAGGCGAACGAAGTCGCGGAGGCGATCCGAAAGGGATTCGAGCAGGCGCGTCAAGCCATGGTCGTCGTGCCGATCGTGAACGGGACCATCCCCCACGAGATCCTCGGGCGCCATGGCGCGGGCAAGGTGCTGCTCAAGCCCGCCGGTCCGGGCACGGGCGTCATCGCCGGCGGCCCGGTCCGGGCGGTACTCGAGTGCGCGGGCGTGCAGGACATCCTCACGAAGAGTCTCGGCACGAACAATCCTCTCAACATCGTCCGTGCGACGATGAGCGGGTTGCAGGATCTGGTCACGCCGGAGCAGGTCGCGGCCGAGCGCGGAGTGGACATCGCCACGATCCGGGAGGCCATGCGTGGGTGAGCGGCTCAGGATTCGGCAGGTGAAGAGCGGTCTCGGAGCGCAGCGCAAGCAGCGCGACACGCTGCGTGCCCTCGGCCTCAGGCACCACCAGGACCAGGTGGTGCAGCCGGACAACCGCGCGATACGCGGGATGATCCATGCGGTGGCGCATCTCGTCGAAGTGGAGGAGGTCGGACAAGATGGCTGAACGCGAGCGGATCGGGCTCGACAATCTCTCTCCGCCCCGCGGTTCGAAGTCCTCGGCAAAACGGCGGGGCCGCGGCCACGGATCCGGTCTGGGCAAGACGTCGGGGCGCGGCCACAAGGGCCAGAAGTCGCGGAGCGGCGCGTCGATTCCCGCGTGGTTCGAGGGCGGCCAGATGCCCCTCTACCGGCGTACGCCCAAGCGGGGGTTCAAGCCGCACCGGCGGACCGAGTGGCACATCGTCAATCTCTCGGAACTGGACCGCGTGGAGGGCAGCGGGATCGATCCCCAGGCGTTGCGGGCGAGCGGCATCATCCGCGGAACGGATCGTCCCGTGAAGATCCTCGGGCGCGGTGACGTCGGGCGGGCGGTCGACGTGCGCGCGCATGCCTTCAGTGCCTCCGCCCGCGAGAAGATCGAGGCGGCCGGCGGCACCGCCCAGGTGATCGAGTAAGGGATGGCGAACGGTCAGAACGCGGCGGCTGCCGCGGCGAACATCTTCAAGGTGCCGGAGCTCAAGGCGAAGATCCTCTTCACCCTGCTCTGTCTCGCCCTGTACCGTCTCGGCTCCCACATCACGACGCCCGGTGTGAACGTCGTGGCCCTGCAGGCCCTCGCCGGCCAGTTCCAGGGTACGATCTTCGGCATCTACGACCTCTTCGTGGGGGGCGGCCTGCAGCGGGCGACCGTCTTCGCCCTCGGCATCATGCCCTACATCTCGGCGAGCATCCTCTTCCAGCTCCTCGCCGCCGTCATGCCGGCGATCGAGAAGCTGCAGAAGGAAGGGGAGGAAGGCCGCCGCAAGCTCACGCAGTGGACCCGGTATACCACCGTCGTGCTGTGCATCGGGCAATCCTACACCTACGCGCTCTTCCTCGAAGCTCAGCCGGGCGCGGTGCTCGATCCCGGTCTCGATTTTCGCCTGCTGACCGTGCTCATGCTCACGACCGGGGGCGTGTTCGTCATGTGGCTCGGCGAGCAGATCACCGAGCGCGGCGTCGGCAACGGCATGTCCCTGCTTATCTTCTTCTCGATTCTGCAGGGCTTCCCCGGAGCGGTGCTCAATACCTTCGAACTCTACCAGGCCGGCGGCATTTCGCTCATCAAGCTCGCCGCCCTCGCGGCGACGCTCGTGGCCATCATGGCGGCGGTCGTCGCCCTGACCATGGCGCAGCGCAAGATTCCGGTGCAGATCCCGCGGAAGGTCGTGGGCAGGGGCCGAATCCGGGAAGGGCAGCGGTCGTTCATCCCCCTGCGGATCAACTCCGCCGGCGTGATGCCGATCATCTTCGCCCAGTCGATCATCATCATCCCGGGCACTCTGGCCGCGTTCATGGGCAATCCCGGACCGGGCAGCTCGGGCGCCCGGCGTTTCATCTACGAGATGAGCCAGGCGCTGCAGGTCGGGACGACGTGGTACTACGTGCTGTACGTCGTTCTCATCATCTACTTCACGTACTTCTACACATCCATCATCTTCAACCCGACGGATCTGGCGGAGAACCTGAAGCGCCAGGGCGGGTTCATTCCGGGCGTCAAACCCGGCGCGAAGACGGCGGACTACATCGACCACGTGCTCACGCGGATCACGCTGCCCGGCTCGGTCTACCTGGCGCTGATCGCCGTTCTGCCCTACCTGATCTTCTCGATCTTCGACCTTCAGACCTTCTTCTTCGGCGGCACCTCCCTGCTCATCGTGGTGGGCGTCGCACTCGATACGATGCAGCAACTGCAGCAGCACCTCCTGCTGCGTCAGTACGAGGGATTCATGAAGAAGGGTCGCGTCAAGTATCGAGGCAGACAGCGCTACATGTGATGGGCGTGCGGCTGATCATCATGGGTCCTCCCGGGGTCGGGAAGGGCACTCAGGGCGAGTTCCTGGCCGAGCGCTTCGGCGTTCCGCGCCTCTCGACCGGCGACATGATCCGCGCTGCGCTCGAGGCCGGAACCCCGCTCGGCGAGAGGGTTCGCGCCTACTACGAAGCGGGCGAACTCGTGCCGGATGAGGTCGTCCTGGGACTCGTCGCCGAGGCGTTCGACGGTTCGGCGGCGAGCGGCGGATTCGTGCTCGACGGGTTCCCGCGCACGGTGCCCCAGGCCGACGGGCTCGGCGAACTGCTGGCCGCCCGGGGCATCGGACTGGACGCGGTGCTTTCGCTCGAGGCGCCGGAAACGGAACTCGTCGACCGCATCTCCGGCCGGCGGATGTGCGGGACGTGCGGCCTCGTGACCCACGTGCGTGCCGTGGGCGAGACTGCCGACTGCCCGGACTGCGAGGATGTCCTCGTGCAGCGCTCGGACGACCGCGCCGAGACCGTTCGCAATCGGCTCGCGGTCTACGGCGCGCAGACCGAGCCACTGCTTGCCTACTACGCCCGGTCGGAGACCGGACTGACGGCGGTGGATGGCACGGGAACGCTGGAGGCGGTGCGGGACCGTCTCTTCGAGACGCTGCGCACGGCGGAGATGGCCGGTTGATCCGGCTGAAGTCGTCCGCCCAGGTCGAGGCGATTGCCGCGGCGGGGGCCATCGTGGCGGAGGTCCTCGAGATGGCGGCGGAGCACGCCATCCCCGGGCGGAGCACCGGGGAGCTGGACGACATGGCGGAGGCGATGATCCGGGACAACCCGGGCGCGACGCCCGCCTTCAAGGGGCTGTACGGGTTTCCGGCCACGCTGTGCACAAGCATCAACGAAGAGGTCGTTCATGGCATTCCGTCGTTCCGTCGTGAGTTGAAGTCGGGCGACATCGTGAGCGTCGACGTCGGCGTCAAGCTCGACGGCCTGTTCGCGGACGCGGCGGTTACGATCCCCGTGGGCGAGGTGGCGCCGGCGACGGCGCGTCTCCTGGGGGTGACCCGAACGGCGCTGGACGTGGGCATCGAGGCGGCGCGTCCCGGGGCCCAACTGGGCGACCTGGGCTGGGCGATACAGACGCACGTCGAAGCCGAGGGCTTCAGCGTGATCCGGGAGCTTGTGGGACATGGTGTCGGGGAGGCGCCCCACGAGGAGCCGCAGGTTCCGAACCATGGAGCCCGCAACCGGGGGTTCCGGATGCAGGCGGGGCTCGTCATCGCCATCGAGCCCATGGTGAACGCGGGCGGGCCGGAAATCCGGACGCTCGACGATGAATGGACGGTGGTGACGGGGGACGGCCGCCTCTCGGCACATTTCGAGCACACCGTGGCGGTGACGTCGGAGGGCCCGCGTGTGTTGACGCGCGTCGCGACTCCGGCGCGAGCAGCAGGGGAGGCCTGAGTTGGCGAAGGAAGAACCGATCCAGATGACGGGGGAGGTCGCCGAGGCGCTTCCCAACGCGATGTTCCGCGTGGAGTTGGAGAACGGGCATCAGATCGTCTGCCACGTCTCCGGCAAGATTCGAATGAACTACATACGGATCCTGCCGGGAGACCGGGTTGCGGTCGAGTTGTCGCCCTACGATCTGACGAGAGGGCGGATCACGTACCGCTACAAGTGATCGAGTTTGTTCGGATCGGTTCGGGCTGGTATTCTGAAGGGTTGCCATCGAACCGCCACCGGAGGACGGAAGCATGAAGGTTCGTTCGAGTGTCAGGCGAATTTGCGAGCACTGCAAGGTGATCCGCAGGCGTGGTGTCGTGCGGGTGATCTGCAGTCGAGACCCGAAGCACAAGCAGCGGCAGGGATAGGCAGGGAACCATGGCACGCATAGCCGGAGTCGATCTCCCGCGGAACAAGCGGATCGAGGTGGGCCTCACGTACATCTACGGAATCGGCCACTCGACGGCGCGCAACATCCTGGCCGAAACGGGTGTGGATGGGGACGTTCGCGTCTATCAGCTGTCCGACAACGACGTCAACAAGCTGCGTCGAGTCATCGAGAACCACTACAAGGTCGAGGGTTCGCTACGTACCGAAACCTCGATGAACGTGAAGCGTCTGATGGACATCGGATGCTATCGCGGGATGCGGCACCGGCGGAATCTGCCCGTGCGCGGCCAGCGCACGCACACCAACGCCCGGACCCGCAAGGGGCCGCGGCGCGCCGTGGCCGGTAAGAAGAAGGCGCCCCGGAAGTAGGCGCGGGGAACCAGGTCGGTCCGAACGGAGGACGCGCAGGGAATGGTAAAGCGGGTAAGAAAGAAGAAGCGCCAGGTCGATGCCGAGGGCGTCGCCCACATCAAGGCGACCTTCAACAATACGATCATCACGATCACGACTCTGACCGGGGACACCGTCGCCTGGGCAAGCGCCGGAAAGGCGGGGTTCAAGGGCTCGAAGAAGTCCACGCCCTTCGCCGCCACCATCGCGGCCGAGACGGTGGGACGAGAGGCCGCCGGCATGGGGATGCGGCGAGTCCACGTGGAAGTGCAGGGTCCCGGGTCGGGGCGTGAGTCGGCGATTCAAGCGCTGCAGGCGGCCGGTCTCGCGATCCGTTCGATCAAGGACGTGACGCCGATTCCGCACAACGGTTGCCGTCCGCCGAAGAAGCGGAGGGTCTAGATGGCTCGTTACACGGGACCCGTTTGCCGGCTGTGCCGACGCGAGGGAGAGAAACTCTTCCTCAAGGGGAAGCGTTGCTTCACGGAGAAATGCGCGATCGAGCGCCGCGCGTTCCCTCCCGGTCAGCATGGGGGCGGCCGCCGTCGCCGGCGCCAGTCGGAGTACGCTGTGCAGTTGCGGGAAAAGCAGAAGGTGAAGCGGATCTACGGACTCGCGGAGAAGCAGTTCCGCTCTCTCTTCAAGAAGGCTTCGCGCGTCCCGGGCGTCACGGGTGAGAACCTGCTCGTCGCGCTCGAGAGCCGACTCGACAATATCGTCTATCGTCTCGGCTTCGCGCCCTCTCGCAAGGCGGCGCGTCAGCTCATTAGGCACCGCCACGTGAGGGTCGAAGGGGCGACGGTCGACGTGCCGAGCTATTCCGTGGGACCCGGTGCGGAAGTGTCCATGGCGCCGAAAGCGCGGAAGCTGCCGGTCGTGATCGAGGCGATCGAGGATCGCCGGTCACGCGATCAGCTGTCGTGGCTGGGCGTCGACTACGACGCGGCGAGCGGGCGAATGATCGAGCGTCCGTCCCGGTCCGATATTCCGCTCGCCGTCGAAGAACAGCTGATCGTCGAACTCTACAGCAAGTAAGCCTGCGAGGCCGCGAGAGCCCTCATCCGGCCCGCGGAAGTCGCTGAGCAATAACACGGAGTGAAGTGCATATGACGGTGTCGGTAGATCTCGCCGGTCTCGTGCTTCCGGAAGCGATGGAGGAACAGAGGCGCTCCCCGAACGGGGCGCGCGCATCGTTCCTTCTCCAGCCGCTGGAGCGCGGGTTCGGGCACACGATCGGAAACTCGATCCGGCGGATCATGTTGTCCTCGCTTCCCGGGGCGGCGGTCTGGGCCTTTCGGGCGGACGGCGTTCAGCATGAACACCAGACGGTGGACGGAGTCGCCGAGGACGTGCATCAGATCATCCAGAATCTGAAGCGTCTGGTTCTCGTAATGGACGAGGACAAGGACGACGCGAAGCTCTCGCTGACGGCGCACAAGGCCGGTCCGGTGACGGCGGCGCAGATCGGGGAGCATGCCTCGGTCCGGGTGGTGAACCCGGATCTCGTGCTCTTCACGCTGCAGGAGGACCTGCCCGAGAACCGTCCTCTCGCCTTCGACCTGTGGGTGAATCGCGGGCGCGGCTTCGTCATGGCGGAGCACCATGCGCCTCCCGAGGAGACCGAAACCAAGCGTGACTTTCCGGTCGGTACGATCCGGATCGACGCGGTTTACAACCCCGTGACCCGCGCGAATTTCAACGTCCGGGAAACCCGCGTCGGCCAGCGCACGGACTTCGACAGGCTCGAGGTGGACGTCGAAACGAACGGAGCCCTGAATCCGGCGGAAGCGGTTTCGCAGGCGGCGGAGATCGTCCGGCTGCACCTGTCTTATTTCAGTCAGATGGGGACCGTGCCCACCCTGCCGGAGGCGCTCGAGCCGATCGAGGAGAAGAGCGCGCGGGAGCCTGTCGATTCGGGGCTTGTCGAGTTGCTCGAACGCTCGCTCGAGGAGTTCAGCGAGGTCTCGGCCCGCTCAAGGAATACGCTCGAGAAGCAGAACATCACGACGCTGGGCGATGTCGTCACGAGGTCGCGCGACGAGATCCTGGGGCTGGATAATTTCGGCGAGAAGTCTCTCGAGGAGCTCGCGGAGGTCCTCGGCGCGCACGGACTCCGGTTCGGCATGTCGTTCCTGCGGGATGAAGACGGGAACCTCTACCTGAAGGACGATCTGGCGGGAAACGGAGCTCGGGGCGACGATGAGGCATAGAAAGAAGGGGCGGGAACTCAGTCGGACGCGCAGCCATCGGAAAGCGATGCTGCGAAACATGGCGACGAGTCTCATCCTGCACGAGCGGATCCGGACGACCGAGGCGAAGGCGAAGGAGTTGCGGCCGTTCGCCGAAAAGCTCATCACTTTGGCGAAGAGGGGCGATCTGCATAGCAGGCAACTGGCTGGCCGGCAGATCGCGGACCGTGCCGCGCTGCGGAAGCTCTTCGAGAAGATCGGTCCGCGTTTCGAACAGCGACCGGGCGGATACACGAGGATTCTGAAGTTGGGCGCGCGGAAGGGTGACGGAGCGGAGTTGGCGCTCATTGAATTCACCGATCGCGAGGCGTGAGGAACCGGGAGGAGAGACATGTCCAACAAGGGTGAAGGTGGGCTCGGCGTCATTCTCAGCATCGTCGCGCTGGCGGCCATTGGAGGGTTCATGTACTGGCTGAACCTCCAGTCGCGCGACATCGAGGAAGCACGCGCCGAAGCCGAAGCGGCCGCGGTCGAGGCGGCCCGCGATCTGGATGCGTCCGACCTCCTGGCCGATCCGCAGGGAGCCGTCAACCGCCGCGTGCTGATTGAAGGGATCCGGGTGGCGACCGGCCTCGGGGAGGGCGCGTTTGCTCTCGAGCTTGCGCCTGGCGTCGCCTATCCCGTACTGCTGCAGCCCGACCCGATCCAGATCCTCAGGATGGCCGAAGTGACGATCTACGGCGGCGACAGCGTCGCCGTCCGGGGACAGGTCTACACATTCAACGATTCGATCGCCGGCGTCTGGGTCGAATCCGGAGCGGTTCAGGAAGGCATGGGCGAGTTGATTCCATCGTCCCCGACCTTCCTGCTCGCCGACTCCGTGCACGTGCACTGAGCGAATACTGAGCGGATAACTGAGCGGGTCATGGCGAATTTCTGTTACGTCTGCGGCAAGGGACCCGGCGTCGGGAACCACGTCAGCAACGCGAACAACAAGCGCAAGCGGCGCTTCATGCCGAACCTCCAGCGGGTGAGGATCGTGGAGGGCTCGGTTCGTCGCCGTGTGCGCGTCTGCACGCGGTGCATCAAGGCGGGAAAAGTCGTCAAGGCGTCCTGACGACGCGTCTCGGCGACGTTTCGAACGTAGCGGCGTCTTCGCCACGGGCCGCTGACGTGCGACCGGCCGCGGGGGTTCCCGGGGCCGGTCGCCTCGCATCGGCGGTTCGGTGACCTCCTCCCCGCTCGCGGGCCAGCATGTACTGGTCACGCGGCCGGCCGGGCAGGCCGAAGGCTTCCGCGCCCTCCTGGAGGCCGTGGGGGCAACCGTGACGACGGCGCCCACCATCCGTCTGGTCCCACCATCCGATCCGGGGGCGCTGGGACGGGCGGCGGCACGGCTGGCCGAATACGACTGGATCGTGCCGACCAGCGTGAACGCCGTCCGCCGCCTGGCGGCGGCCGTATCGGAGGCGGACTCGCTGGGTGCGCTGGTGACGGGCCGGCTCGCGGCCGTGGGTCCGGCGACCGCAGACGCGCTGTGCGGCCTCGGAGTGGCGGAGTGCCTCGTGCCGCCGGCCTATCGCGGCGAAGCGCTCGCGGACGAGATCGTGGCGGCGACCGGTCCGGAGAGCCTTTCGGACTCGCGGATCCTCATCGTGCAGGCCGAGCGGGCGCGTCCGGTGCTGCGGGAACGACTGGTCGCCGCCGGAGCGCGGGTCGACGTCGCTCCGGCCTATGCGGTGGAGGTCAACCGCGACGTGCGGGAGGCGCTCCGGGAGTTCATCGAACTCGGCCGCGGGGACTGGCTGACCTTCACTGCGTCATCCGCCGCCCGTGCCTTCGTGCACCTCGTCGGTGCCCAGACCGGCGGCGCTCTCGTGGCCGCCATCAGTCCCGTGACCGCCGCGACGCTCTCCGGGCTCGGTCTGCCGGTGCATGTCGTGGCGGCGACGCACTCGATGCCCGGGCTTGTCGACGCACTGGTCGCGTCCGCCGCCCGCCCCGGCCGCTTGGCCGCGACCCACGGCCATGCCTGAACCGTCGTTCCCCACCTCCCGGCCACGCCGCCTGCGTCGCACGGCTGCCCTGCGCGAGCTGGTGCGGGAGACTCGCGTCGAGGCTTCCGATCTCGTCTACCCCATGTTCATCGACGACCGGGGACCGGCCCGGCAGCCGATCCCTTCGATGCCCGGCATCGACCGCCTGAGCATCGAGGCGGCCGTTGACGAAGCGGGCGCCGCGTTGGAGGAGGGAATCCGGGCCGTCCTCCTCTTCGGCCTGCCCGCAAGCAAGGATGCGCGGGGCTCGCGCGCGGATCGGCCGGACGGCGTGATCCAGCGCTCGTTGCGGGCCCTTCGCGGCGCGCTGCCCGACCTGGTCCTGATCACGGACGTCTGCCTGTGCGAATACACGGACCACGGCCACTGCGGGATCCTTGACGGCGACCGCGTCGCGAACGACCCGACGCTCGAGCGGCTCGCCGCCCAGGCCGTGAGTCACGGGGCCGCCGGGGCGGACATCGTCGCGCCATCGGACATGATGGACGGCCGGGTCGGAGCGATTCGCGCCTCGCTGGACGAAGCGGACCTCGAGGACGTGGCCATCCTGTCCTACGCCGCGAAGTATGCGAGTGCCTTCTACGGCCCCTTCCGGGAGGCGGCGGATTCCGCCCCCGCCTTCGGGGATCGGCGCGGGTATCAGATGGACGTGCGGAACGCGGACGAGGCGATCCGCGAGGTCCGGTTCGACATCGCCGAAGGGGCGGATCTCGTCATGGTGAAACCGGCGCTGCCGAACCTCGACATCCTCCGAAGAGTGAAGGATGAGTTCAGGATGCCGACCGCCGCGTATCAGGTGAGCGGGGAATACGCGATGATCGAGGCTGCAGGCGCCAACGGTTGGCTCGACGCCCAGGCGGCCAGCCTGGAAGCGGTCCGTGCCATCCGGCGGGCGGGAGCGGACCTCGTCGTCACCTATGCCGCACGGCGCCTCGCGCGTGGACTCTAGTGTCGCGTCCCGCAAATGCCACGGCGATTCGAGCGCGGCTCCGGTGAGGGTCCTGGTGACGGGCGGCGACGGGTTCATCGGACAGCACCTGGTCGAGCTTCTCCTGGGCCGCGGGTACGAGGTGACGGCGACGATGCTCGGGGAGGCTCCCACGGACGGCACGCTGTCCCGGGCGGCTCGCGCGGCGGCCGAGTGGACACGGCTCGATGTGCGGGATGCCGACGCGGTCGCCTCGGTCGTGACCGCCGCCCGTCCGCGCCGAATCTTCCACCTCGCCGGATTCTCGTCGGGAGCCGAGGCCAGCCTGCGGTCCCGCGATGCCCTCGCGGTGAACGGAGCGGGCACGCTGAGCCTCGTCGAAGCGGCCGCGCGTGCCTCGGGGGATGTGCAGACCGTGGTCGTGGCCGGTTCCGCCGACTCGTACGGCCGAGGCGGTCGCGGACCGGTCGGGGAGCGCACGCCACTTCGGCCGCTGAGCGTGTACGGCGCCACCAAGGCCGCCCAGGACGTTCTCGCCCGCGGAGTCGGCGCGGCTCTCGGCGTGCCCGTGGTCGTCGCGCGGCTTTTTCCGCTCCTCGGACCCGGGCAGCGCCCCGCGTTCGCGCTCCCGAGCTTCTGCCGCCGCGCCCTCGCGATTCGGCGGGGGACGACGGAACCGCGGCTCGCCGTGGGCAATCTCGACGTGGCGCGCGACTTCACGGATGTACGCGACGGCGTCCGGGCGCTCGCGGACATCGCCGACCTCGATGGGACACCCGACATGGCGTACAACGTGTGCTCCGGGGTCGCCACGAAGATCCGCCGCCTGCTCGAGTGGGTCCTCGAGAGGGCGGAGATCGAACCCGAGATCGTGCGCGATCCGGCCCTTGTGCGGCGCGGAGAACCCGAAGCCGTGGTCGGTGACCCCAAGCGACTGCGAGCCGCAACCGGGTGGCGCGCGAAGCGCGACCTGCGGGCCTGCGCGCACGCCACCCTGGACTGGGTCGCGGGTTCCGGCGGCGCCTGATGGGCGAGCCGCGACACCAGACCGCTGAACCGGGAGCGACGGAGACCTCGATGGAAATCACCGTGATCGGCGCCGGATACGTTGGGCTCGTGGCGGGATCCTGCCTGGCCGGATCCGGGAACCGCGTCACCTGCGCCGACGTGGATGAAGAGAAGGTCCGGCGTCTGAACTCCGGCGATGTCCCGATCTACGAGCCCGGCATCGAGCGCCTCATTTCGGAGGGCCTCGCCGCCGGACGGCTTCGATTCACGACGGACGCGGCCGAGGGTGTGCGGACGGCCGACATCATCTTCGTCGCGGTGGGAACGCCGCCCGGTCAGGACGGTGAGGCGGACCTCGACTTCGTGCTGGACGCGGCCCGCACGATCGGAGACCATCTCCGCCCCGACGCGGTCGTCGTCATGAAGAGCACGGTACCCGTCGGGACGAACGACATCGTGCGGGCCGAGATCGCTCGACGGACCGACCTGCCCTTCCACATGTGCTCCAACCCCGAGTTCCTGAAGGAAGGCGACGCGGTCGCGGACTTTCTCTACCCGGACCGCGTCGTCTGCGGCGTGGACTCGGACCGCGCCAGGCGGTGCATGGAGGAGCTGTACGAGCCCTTCATCCGCTCGGGGAATCCGCTGATCTTCATGGACATCGCCTCGGCCGAACTGACCAAGTACGCCGCAAACGCGATGCTCGCCGCCCGAATCAGCATGATGAACCAGTTCGCCGAACTCTGCGAGCAGACCGGAGCCGATATCGAGCGCGTCCGCCGCGGTGTGGGTTCGGACCCTCGCATCGGATCGGCCTTTCTCTACGCGGGCACGGGGTATGGCGGCAGCTGTCTCCCCAAGGATGTGCGGGCGATCATCCGCTCCGCGGAAGCGCAGGGCGTCGACCTCGGCATCCTGCGCTCCGTGGCCGAGGCGAACGATCGCCAGACCACGGTCCTCGTCCGGAAGATCCGGAAGCGGTTCGGCGACGATCTCGCCGGCCTGCGCTTCGCGCTGTGGGGGCTTGCGTTCAAGCCGCGCACGGACGACATGCGCGAGGCGCCCTCCCGGGCGATCGCCGAGGCCCTGCGTGAACGGGGGGCGTCGGTGGTGGCGCACGACCCCGCCGCCATGGAACAGTCGCGCGAGTTCTATCTCGGGGATGGAGTGGACTACGCGGTGAACGAGTACGAGGCGCTCGACGGGGCGGACGCGCTCGTCGTGGTGACGGAGTGGCTCCAGTACCGGCGTCCCGACTGGTCGCAGCTCGCGCGGCGCCTCGCCCGCCCCATCGTGTTCGACGGGCGCAACGTGTTCGAACCGGACCGCATGGCGTCGCGGGGGTTCGAGCACTATCCGGTGGGGCGCAGGCAGACCGGTGCGGCGGAGACGGCGTGAGGCTCGTCGTCACCGGCGCCGCCGGCTTCCTCGGTTCGCACCTCACCGACCGCCTTCTCGCCGAGGGACACTCGGTCGTGGGGATCGACAGCCTCATCACGGGATCGCGGCGGAATCTCGCCCATCTGCGGGACGAGCCGAGGTTTGCGTTTCTCGAACGTGACGTGTCCGAGCCCATCGAAGTCGAAGGGGAGATCGAGGGGATTTTCCACTTCGCCTCACCGGCCAGCCCGGTCGACTACCTTCGCTTCCCGATCCAGACGCTGAAGGCGGGCGCCCTCGGCACGCGCAACGCCCTGGGTCTGGCGAGAGCGCGCGGCTCCCGGCTGCTGCTTGCGTCCACCTCGGAGGTTTATGGAGATCCGCTCGTCCATCCCCAACCCGAAACATACTGGGGCAACGTGAACCCGGTCGGCCCGCGCTCCGTGTACGACGAGGCGAAGCGTTTCGCCGAGGCCCTCACGATGGCCTACCACCGCGAACACGGCGTAGACACGCGCATCGTGCGAATCTTCAACACCTACGGCCCGCGCATGCGTCCGGACGATGGCCGCGTGGTCTCGAATTTCGTCGTCCAGGCGCTCCGGGGGGAACCGCTCACGGTCTACGGAGACGGCTCCCAGTCAAGGAGTTTCTGTTACGTGTCCGACCTCGTGGAGGGGATCTGGCGTCTCTTCAACGCGGACATCCACGAACCGGTCAACCTGGGCAACCCCGGCGAGTATACGATCCGCGCGTTGTCCGATCTCGTTCTCGCCACCACGGGATCCGCGTCCGCCGTCGAGGTGCGTCCACTGCCCACGGACGACCCGAGAATGCGCTCACCGGACATTTCCCTCGCCTCCGCACGGCTGGACTGGACGCCGCGGATCCCGCTCGAGGTGGGGCTGGAACGCACCGTAGAGTATTTCAGGGAAACGCAGCCGCCCGCCCGGCCCGAGGCAGCGCGCACATGATTGCGGGGAGGGGAGACGCGGAGGAGATGAGGCGTGCCCGGGTCTCGGTGGTCATGCCCGTGTACAACGAGGAAGCGACGCTCGACGCCATCGTACGGCGCGTGAAGGAGATGGCCCCGGATGTGGAACTCGTCGCCGTCGACGATGGATCGGCCGACGCGTCCGCCTCGATCCTGAGCCGGCTGGAAGCGGAAGGGCTCGTCGACCGGATCTTCGTTCACGAGCGGAACCGCGGAAAGGGCGCCGCGCTCTCAACCGGTTTCCGGGGTGTCAGCGGCGATATCATCATTGTCCAGGACGCCGATCTCGAATACGACCCCGCCGAATATCCGCGTCTCCTTGAGCCGATCCTGGCGGGCCGGGCGGACGTCGTCTACGGGTCGCGATTCATGGGCGGCCAGCCGCACCGGGTTCTCTACTACTGGCACTACGTGGGGAACCGGTGGCTGACTCGGCTGTCGAACATGGTGACGAACCTCAACCTGACCGACATGGAAACGTGCTACAAGTGCTTCCGACGGGAAGTGATCGAGCAGCTCACGATCGAGGAGCGGGCCTTCGGCGTCGAGCCGGAAATCACGGCGAAGATCGCCATGGGCGGCTGGCGCGTGTATGAGGTGGGGATCTCGTACGCGGGACGGACGTACGCGGAGGGGAAGAAGATCGGGTGGCGCGATGGCGTTTCCGCGCTGCGCTGTATCTTTCTGTATGGCCTCGTGCGGCGCTGGACGCGCAGGGGCGGGCCGCGAGCCGCGCGCGAGGCAACGCGCGGCATCCGTAGCGGCGTCGAAAGCGGGGAGAGTTGAGATGTCAGGGGGGCGAAGGCCGGCAGAGGCGCCGATGATGACCATCCGACAGTGGATCGTGCAGGGGATCGCCGGGGTTCTCGCGGCGTTTGCGCTTGCGGCGTGCGAGGATCCGGTGGACCGGTCCGTCGTGCGCGGGGACCGCTACCTGGCGGTTGGGGACGCGGACAAGGCGATCGCCGAGTACCTCCTCGCCCGGCGCGTCAGCGGGGACACGGACGGCCTCCTCCTTCGGCTCGGGCAGGCCTATGCCGTGCGCGGCGATGTTGACGAGGCGCTCACCGTCTACGAGACGCTCGCGGAGCGCGACCCCCGGCTGCGGCACCAGGCCGCGGCCTCTCTGGCTGGGCTCGCGTGGTCCGCGCGGGAGCGGGGCGCGGCCGAGAACATGTCACGTGCGCTGCAGCCCCTCGTCGATTGGGGGTTGGGTTACCTCCCGGCCGACCTCCAGCGCTCGCTGGCCGCGTTTCATGCGGCGGAGGGTGACTACGCGCGCGCCCTTTCGCTGCGCCTCGCGCTGCTCGCCGCGGACGGGGATCCGCAGCCGGCGGTGCTGTACGACGTCGGTCTCGCATATGAACAGCTCGGCGCGTGCACGCGCGCGTTGCCCTTCTATCGGGATTATCTCGAGGCGATGGAGGAAAGCCGCTCGAATCCGGGGGATGCCCGCTACCGATACGGGAACTGTCTCCATGTGTCCGCCGATGAGGACCGGGCGGAGGGCCGCCCCGCCGCCGCGCTCGAGAAGCTGGCCGAAATGGTCGAACTCGGCGAACCGCGGACGCACATGGTCGAGGCCCACTTCCTCATCGGCGAACTTCACCTGGCGCTCGGCCAGACGGATGAAGCGCTCGTCAGCTACGCCCGCGTACTGGAACTGAACCCGACACGCACTCACGCGCTGGTCCGGCGTGCGGAGGAGCGGATGCGCCAGATCCGCTTCGGCTTCGAATGAGGTTCCCGGCCGGGACGGTGCCCGGCTGCGGGCTCCGCGGGGTGCTGGCGGCCACGGTCCTCGTGCTCGCGGGCTGTTCGAGTTCCGGGCCGCCCGGCGACCTCGAGCCGCCGGACCTCTTCCAGTGGGCGCACGACCGGTTCGACGCCGAAGAGTATCGCAGCGCGGCCGAGGGTTTCCTCGCCTTCATGGTCCGCGATCCTCTGAATCCGCTCGTCGACAGCGCGCAATACCTCGCGGCCGAGGGCCAGCTCCGGGCGGGCAACGAACTCGACGCCGTGGAGGAGTTCCGGCGCATGGCGACGAACCGGCCCAACAGTCCCCTCGCGGACGACGCGCAACTTGGGCTGTGCCGCGCCTACCTCGCAGCCTCGCCCCGGGTCACCCTTTCGCAGGAGTTCACCCGGCGAGCCCTCGAGGAGTGCGAGCGCCTGCTCCAGTTCTTCCCGACGACCCCCCACCGCGAGCGGGTGGAGAACCTGATGGCCGAGGCGCGGGCGAAGCTGGCCGAGCAGAGCTACGAGATCGGGAAGTACTACCAGGATCGCATGAGACTGCCGGAATCCGCGATCGTCTACTTCGAAAAATCGCTGGCCGAGGAGCCGACCGAGGGATTTCTGCCGGATCTGCTGTTGCGGTTGTATCGCAGCTACAATTTCCTGGGATACGAAACCGAGGCCGGAGCGGTGCGGGAGCGGCTGCTGTCGGAGTTTCCCGACTCAGAGGAAACCCGGTTGCTTCTGGCGGAGGAAGACCCGGCGGCGGCGGAGGATTCGGCGAAGGATGTCGGATCCCTCCGCTGAAGTCCCGGCGGGAGGCCGCCGGACGGGCATACTCGGGGGGAGCTTCGACCCTCCGCACCTGGGCCACGTGTCGGTGGCGCGCGAGCTCATCGAAGCGCTGCACCTTGACCGGCTGCTCGTGATTCCGGCCGGCGATCCGCCGCACCGGGAGGTCACGCTCCCCGCGCAGGTTCGCCTCGATCTCACGCGCCGGGCCTTCGCGGACGTCCCCGGCGTCGAGGTGAGCCCGATGGAGATCGAGCGGGCCGGTCCCTCCTACACGGTGGACACGCTGGAGGCCCTCGCGCGTCGCTTTCCTTCCGACCGGCTCGTGCTCGGAATGGGTGCGGACCAGTTCGAGGCGATCCACCGCTGGAGGCGCTGGCGCCGGCTCCCGGAACTGGCGCGGATCGCGGTGATGCCGCGGGGCGGTCGCGAGCCCGCACCCTCCCCGGAATCGCAGCCGATCGAGTATGTTGTGGCCAGCGTCACGCGAGTGGATATCTCGGCGAGCCGGATCCGGCAGCGCCTCGAGGAGGGGCATTCGGTCCACCTCCTCGTTCCGGAAACGATCCGACACGATGTCGAGCGCGCCTGGGCCGTACGCCGGGCGCGCCATGTAACCCAGTGAGCCCCGGATGTTGAAGAACGTCGTAACGCAGGTCTTCGGAACGCGCTTCACGCGCGAGATGAAGCGCATGCGGCCGATCATCTCACAGATCAAGGAACACGAGTCGCGGCTCGCGGACTTCCCGGATGAAGCCCTCAAGGCGCAGACGGGGAAGTTCCGGGCGATCATCGCGGAGCGGACCGCCGAGTTCGAGGAGGCGGTCGAGGCGCTGCGGGAAAAGCGTCGCTTCACGGAGAATCCGGCGCGCCGCGCCGACCTCACCGAACGCATCGCGGCCACGGAGGGCGACCTCAACGAGGCGCTGCAGGGCGTGCTCGATGAGATTCTGCCCGAGGCGTTCGCGACGGTGCGCGAGGCGTGCCGGCGACTTCTCGGGTCGGAGATCGAAGTCACGGGGAACGAGATGACGTGGGACATGATCCCCTACGATGTGCAGCTCATCGGAGGGATCGTCCTCCACGAAGGGAAGATCGCCGAAATGGCCACCGGCGAGGGGAAGACGCTCGTGGCTACGATGCCGCTGTACCTCAACGCCCTCCCGGGCCGCGGCGTCCACCTCGTCACCGTAAACGACTATCTCGCCCGGCGCGACGCCCAGTGGATGGGCACGGTCTTCGACTACCTCGGCCTCACGGTGGGCGTGCTTGAAGATACGGAGCCGGGTAGCGTCGAGCGGCGGGCCGCCTACCAGGCCGACATCACCTACGGGACGAACAACGAATTCGGGTTCGACTACCTGCGCGACAACATGGTGATCGAACTCCGGCATCGCGTGCAGCGCGGACACGCGTACGCGATCATCGACGAGGTCGACTCGGTGCTCATCGACGAGGCCCGCACCCCGCTCATCATCTCCGGACCCGCCGGCCGCGACGAACGCGACGTGTATCAGAAGCACAACGCCCAGGTGGCCGCGATCGCCCGCAAGCAGACGCGGATCGTCAACCGTCTCGTGGCCGAGGGCACGAAGCTGCTCGACGAAACGGAGGCCGATGAGGACACGGAGCAGCGCCGGGACGCGGGCCTCAAGCTCCTCGCGGCGCAGCGCGGCGCGCCGAAGAACAAGCGGCTGCTCAAGCTGAAGACGCGCTCCGGCGTGAAGCAGCTCATTCAGCGCGCGGAAGCCGACCTCATGCGGGAGAAGCGGCTCCCCGAGATCGACGAGATGCTCCTGTTTTCAATGGATGAGAAGGGGCAGACGATCCAGATCTCCGAGCAGGGTCTCGATGTGCTCTCGCCCGACGACCCGGAGACGTTCGTCGTCCCGGACATCTCGGAAGACGTCCAGCGCGTCGAGGACGATGAGTCGCTGACCACCGACGAGAAGCGTGGCGAGATCGAACGGCTCGAACGCGAATACGCGGAGAAGTCCGAGAAGATCCACGTCATCCATCAACTCGTGAAGGCGTACTCCCTGTACGAGAAGGACGTGGAGTACGTGGTGGAGAACGGCGATGTACTGATCGTCGACGAACACACCGGCCGCAAGATGCACGGGCGGCGCTGGTCGGACGGGCTCCACCAGGCGGTCGAGGCGAAGGAGAAGGTCAAGGTGCGCGGCGAGACGCAGACGCTCGCCACGATCACGATCCAGAACTACTTCCGGATGTACGACAAGGCGGCCGGGATGACCGGTACCGCCGAGACCGAGGAGGGCGAGTTCCACGCGATCTACGGCCTCGAGGTCGTCGTCATTCCGACGAACCGGCCGGTGCGGCGACTCGATCACGACGACGTGATCTTCCAGACGAAAAAGGAAAAATACGCCGCGCTGATCGACGAGATCGAACGCATCAACGGCGAAGGTCTTCCGATCCTCGTCGGGACGACGAGCGTGGAGGTATCGGAGGTCATCGCCCGCATGCTGAAGCGGCGGGGCCTCGCCCACGAGGTGCTGAACGCGAAGCAGCACGCCCGGGAAGCGGAGATCGTGCGCAACGCGGGTCAACCCGGTGCGATCACGATCGCGACGAACATGGCCGGGCGCGGCACCGACATCAAACTCGCCTCCCCGTGCGTGCAGTGCGACGTGTGCGGGATCCGCTCCGAAACCCCCGCGTTCGGCCGCACCGGCGAGGAACCGGATCTGTCGCGGGCCGAGATCAAGGAGCGGGGGTGCGAGGAGGAGCCGCCCTGCGGACTCCAGATCCTGGGGACGGAGCGCCACCAGTCGCGCCGCATCGACCGCCAGCTTCGCGGCCGCTCCGGACGCCAGGGGGATCCCGGGGCGAGCCTCTTCTTCCTCTCGCTCGAAGACGACCTCATGCGGCTCTTCATGCACGAGCGCGTGGCGAAGATCATGGATCGCCTGGGCGTGCAGGAGGGGGAGGTCATCAGCCACCCGTGGATCACGAAGTCGGTCGAGCGCGCGCAGAAGCGGGTCGAGACCCAGAACTTTGACGCCCGCAAGCGGCTGCTGGACTACGACGACGTGATGAATCAGCAGCGCGAGGTCGTGTACGACCTGCGCCTCTATGCGCTCGAGGGCGGGGAAGACCTCAAGGGCGAGACGTGGGAGATGGTCGAGGAGGCGCTCCGCGAGGAGATGGATGCCTACGTGCCGGAGGAGAGCCCGCACGACCAGTGGAATCTCCCGGGGCTGCGGGAGCATCTCCTGATCGAGTATTTCCTGCACAACGAATTCCTGCCCCGGGTCGGAGCGGATCGCGGGGAGGCGTCCGAGACGGAGAAGGACGCCAGCGCCGACAACTGGGCGGGGACCGGAGAGCTGTACGACGCGGTGGTCGAGAGCGCCCACGAGCAGTTTCGCGTCAAGCTCGAGAGTTTCGGCGAACTGTGGGAGCAGGTGCTGCGCTTCGTCGTGCTGTCGGTGCTGGACGAGAAGTGGAAGGACCACCTCTACGACCTCGACCACCTGCGCTCCTCGATCCAGTTCCGGTCGTGGGGACAGAAGGATCCGCTCGTCGAGTACAAGAAGGAGGCGTACGAGATGTTCGTGAGCCTGATCACGGACATCCGGAAGACGGTGGCGAATCGCTTCTTCCGCGCGCGCATCGAAGTCCGGCCGCCGGGCCGGCCCCGGCCGCCGCAGATTACCGGCATGAGCGGCCCGGTGGAGCCGGGCGCCGGCCCCGCGGGCGGCATGGCCCCCGGCCGGGGAGCGGCGCCTGCGCCGGACGGCGCGTCCGGCGAGGCGCCCGCGGCCGAGCGGGCGTTTTCGGCCACCGGCGTCGCGGCCTCGGCCGCGGTGCAGGAGCTGGCCCCCGATGACACCGCGGCCCGCGCGGCTCTCCGTGCCGGCCAGCGGCCCCGCCGGACGGGCGCTCCGGCGACGGCCACGAAGACTCCGGGGCGGAACGAGCCGTGTCCGTGCGGCAGCGGGCGGAAGTACAAGAAGTGCTGCGGCCGCCCCGGCTGAGCCCGCCGGCCGCGCGGGGCGTCGGGCCGCGGCCCGCGTGTCGTCGCGGCATACCCATCGCCGCCGCGGTGCTTGCGTTGGGCTGTGGCGGAGAAGGCGGAGCCGCGAACGCGGCGGCCGACCCGGCCGGTGCGGCCGCCACACTGGAAGCGGGCGCTTCCGCCCGGGAGCCGGATCTGTCGGCCGTATACGCGGCCGACGCGGTCGACGTGGCCCTGCTCGAGTACGCGATCGGCATGCCGTCGCGGTTGCCGGCGGGCCCCACGGTGCTCCGCCTCAGCAACCAGGGCTTCGAGATGCACAACCTCAAGCTCGTGGATCCCGCGAGCGGGGAGGTCCTCTGGGAGACCGAGACGGATGTGAACACCGGCGAGGTTCGGCTCGTCGAACTCGACCTCGCTCCGGGGAGCTACACCGTCGTGTGCGACGTGGCCGGCCACGACAGCCGCGGGATGCTCATGACGCTCACGGTGGAGGCATCACCGGCCCCCTGACCGACCCCTGACCGCCCGACCAACCCTGGGCCCGCCACGGCCTGCCCAACCGGAGGGAGCGACCGGCTTGTACCTGAGATATGTGCCCCCGATGGGGATCTACGAGACCCTCTACGCGTTTCTCGGGGCGTTCGGTACCTACATGGGCGAGCCCGGCACGAACCCGTGGAGCCAGGGGTTCCCGCGGACGGTCGCCCTGCCGGACGGCCCGTCGCTTCCGTCGACCGTGACGGTGACCTCCGAGCACCGCAAGTACCCCAAGGCGTGGGGGCTCCCGGCGCTGAGGGAGGCGATCGCCGTATACTACCGGAAGTCGTACGGCGTCGACATCACGGCGGAGAACGTGATGGTGTTCGCGGGCGGGCGTCCGGCGATCATGGCGCTCCTCCTCTTCCTCGAACCCGATATCGAGGTCCGGCTCGCGTCCACGGAATACACCCCATACTACGATGTCCTCGAGGGGCTGCGACGCCCCTACCACCTCGTGCACAGCGGCGTGGACAACGGGTTCCGGCCCCCCGTCTCCGCCTATACGGCTCCGCGAGAGGGGCGCACCCTGATGCTGCTGAGCAATCCGTGCAATCCGACGGGCGTGACGCGAACCGGGGACGAACTCGCGGCGCTCGTGGCCGCCAGCGCGCAGGACGGCCTGGGGCTCCTCGTCGACGAGGCATACGAGCTGCTCCACGACGAGCCGGTGAGCGCCCTCGCGCACGTGGACGACATCGAGCGCGGCAACCTGTTCGTCGTTGGCGCCGCCACGAAGGGCCTGCAGGCGCCCGGCATCCGCATCGGATGGGCCGTGGCGGCGAAGCGGCACATCGAGATCCTCGGGAACTTCTCCTCGTTCGGGATGGGCGGCGTGTCCCACCCGTCTCAGTGTTACGCGTTCGAACTCCTGGACCCCGAGCGCATGCGCCACGTCCGGGAAGCCGTCCCCGCCTTCTACGCCATGCAGCGCGAACGCTACGGCCGGGCCTTCGAGGATCTCGGCCTCGAACTCTTCTCGGGCGACGGCGGCTTCTACCACTGGTGCCGGCTCCCGAATGGCTGGACCGCCCAGCGGCTGAACGAATGCCTCTTCACCCGCGGGGCCGCGATCCTCAAGGGCACCGACTGCGACATGGAGCGCCTCGAGGACGACTCGCCGCTGGCGAGCTTCTTCCGCTTCTCCTTCGGCCCCCTCGCCCCGGAGTCGTTCGACGCCGACATCGCGCTCCTTGGCGAAGCGCTGAGCGAGATGCGATCCTGAGAGCATGGCGGCGGCAACAGGTTGATTCCAGGCGGGGTCTCGCGGTGCCCGCCAGGTCCTGCGACCGGAAACAGGAGGACGTTCGATGACGATGACGCGACGTGAATTCGCGGGGACCTCGCTCGCGGCGGCGGGGGCTGCGGCACTGCCCGCTGCGGGGGCTGCGGCGAGCACCCGTGAGACCCGACCCTCGACCGATTCCGGGAGCCCAGCCACCGCGCGCGCGCCGCGGGCCGGGCGGCTGCTCATCCTGGGCGGCACCGGCTTCATCGGTCCGCACATGGTGCGCGAGGCCCTCGCGCGGGGACACGAGGTTACGCTCTTCAACCGCGGACGCTCGAACCCCGGGCTCTTTCCCGGCGTCGAGACCCTCATCGGAGACCGCGACGGGGCGCTCGACGCGCTGCGCGGGAAGGAGTGGGACTACGTCATCGACAACAGCGGCTACGTCCCGCGCCTGGTGCGCGACTCGGCGACCCTGCTGCGCGACTCCGTGGGCCGGTACCTGTTCACCTCCACCGGTTCCGTGTACGACTTCGATCAGGACGAACTGCCGGAAGACGCCCGGCTGCTCGAGGTGACGGATCCCGAGAGCGAGGATGTCGGACGGTATTATGGCGAGTTGAAGGTGATGTGCGAGGAGGCGGTGCAGGAGATCTACGGCGACCGCGGCACGGTCACCCGCCTGCACGTCGTCGCGGGTCCCGGGGATCCCACGGACCGCTTCACGTACTGGCCCGTCCGGATCCATCACGGAGGCGAAGTGATCGCGCCGGGCGACATGGACAACCCGGTCCAGTTCATCGACGTGCGGGATCTGGCCGAGTTCTGCATGCACCTGCTGGAGGAGGGCACCGGCGGGACCTTCAACGTGGCGGGCCCGGCGCTCGACAGGACGCGCATGGACGAGTTCCTGTACGGGATCCGCGCGACCGTCACGACACCCGTGTCGTTCACGTGGGTGGATGAGGATTTCCTCCGGAACCGCGAGCCGCCCGCGCGCTTCCCCCTCTGGTACTCGCATCGCGGCCCGACGCGGGGGTTGGCGCAGGTCCGCTCGCACCGGGGCGTCGAGGCCGGACTGCGCTTCCGCCCCCTCGCGGTCACCGCGCGCGAGACGCTGGACTGGTTCCTGGGCGAGCCCGAAGAACGCCGGACGCAACTCCAGCTCAACCTCGAGCGCGATGCGCGGATCCTCGCGGACTGGAAGAGCCGGTAACAGCGTCGACCCCAGACACGAGGACGTTCCATGACGATCGCGTATGGACAGCCCGCGAGCGTGGACCAGTCGGACCGGATCGTTCCCATCAACCTGCGGCAGAGCGGGCGGACGCCGGTCGAACTGCTCATCTCGACCCGGGTCCGGAAGTCGCCGTACTGGCACCTGTCGCACGAGGCGGGTTGCTGGCGGGCTACGATCTACAACCGCATCTATCACCCCCGGGGCTACGCCCGGCCCGAGGAGGGGGGCGCGGCGGTGGAGCACGAGGCGCTCACCCAGCGGGTTACGCTGTGGAACGTCGCCGTGGAGCGGCAGATCCGCGTCAGCGGACCCGACGCGGAGGCCTTCGCCGACTACGTGATCACGCGCGACGCGACCCGGATCGAGCCAATGCGCGCGCGGTACGTCATCCTCTGCAACGAGCGCGGCGGCATCCTCAACGACCCGGTGCTGCTGCGGCTCGCCGTGGACGAGTTCTGGTTCTCGCTCGCCGACTCCGACCTCCTCTACTGGCTCCAGGGAGTGAACGTCGGCCTCGGGATGCGGGTGGAGATCGACGAGATCGACGTCTGCCCGCTGCAGGTCCAGGGGCCGAGGTCGCGCGACCTCATGGTCGACCTCGTAGGCGAGACGATCCGGGACATCCCCTACTACGGGCTCATGGAGGCGGAGATCGCCGGCTGCCCGGTCGTGGTCTCGCAGTCCGGGTTTTCGGGGGAGAAGGGGTACGAAATCTATCTTCGGGATGCGACGCTGCACGCGGAGACGCTGTGGCGGGCCGTGCTCGAGGCGGGGGAGGCGCACGGACTGATGGTCACGGCCCCCGGGCACCAGCGCCGCATCCAGGCCGGGATCCTCTCGTGGGGACAGGACATCGACCAGGAGACGAGCCCGTTCCAGTGCCACCTCGCCTACCAGGTGCCGCGCGAGAAGCCGGGCGACTACATCGGGCGGGTTGCGCTGGAGCGCCAGCGGGCCGAGATCGAGGCCGGCCGTTCTCCGTTCGCCCTCGTGATGGTGGGGATGAAGCTGGGCGGCCGGCCGATCGACGACTACGCCCCCGACTTCTGGCTGGTTTCTCGCGCGGACGGCGGCGATCCGGTGGGGTACCTCACGTCTCCGTGGCACGCCCCGGAGTTGGGGAGCAACATCGCCCTCGGGTACGTGCCGCCCGCCGACTCCGCCATCGGCACGGAACTCTTCGTGTGGCTCCCGGACGAGTACGCGACCGAGCCGGGCAAGCCCGATGCCGCCCGCGTGTGCGAGGTTCCGTTCAGGCCCTCCGCGAACCCGAGCACCCGCGAGGTGGCCCTCGCACAGGGCCGCGACGCGGCTATGTAGCGCGACTCCCGGAGGCGAGTGCACCCGGGCCGGCCCGCGTCACGATCTCATGCGGGCGCCGGTGGGGTCGAAGAGCGCCCTCTCGGCCGCCACCGTGACCGGGAAGGGTTCGTTCATGTAGAGGACGTGGAGCCGCGTTCCCGGGGCGGCGAGTTCCGGCGGCAGGTACGCCATGAGGAGGTACTTCCCCACGGACGGACCCATCCCTGCCGACGTGACGCGGGACTCCCTTCCGCGGGCGTCGACGATGCGCCCCCCGCCTGGCCCAAGCAGCGGCTCGTTGCCTCCGGTGGGGAAGCGGGCGAGGCCGGAAGCGTCGGCGTGGTCGTCCATGGTGAGCGTGCGGAGCGTTGCCGCGGGCCCCGCCTTTTTGGCTTTCAGGTAAGCGGCACGGCCGATGAAGTCCGCCCGCTTCACGCGCGGCCGCGCCAGGCCCGCCTCCACCGGTGAGTACTCCGAGGTGAGTTCGGCCCCCATGAGGGCGTAGCCCTTCTCCATGCGGCCCGTCGTGCCGTAGACTCCGGCGCCCACGGGCCGCACGCCGAAGCCCCGGCCCGCCTCCCGCACGGCGTCCCACACCCGCGCCGCGAGCGAGGCCTCCATGTAGATCTCCCATCCGCTCTCTCCGACATAGGAGATCCGGCACATCGTGACGGGAAGCCCGTCCAGCGCGATGTCGCGCACGGAGGCGTACGGGAACGCGGCCTGCGAGAAATCCGCCCCGGAGACCCTCCCCAGGAGCGCCTCGGCCCGGGGACCCCAGACGCCGAGCGTGCAGATCTCCGCCGACCGATCCTCGAAGCGGAAGGAGCCGTCTTCCGGCAGGTGCTTCCGGAACCAGGCCGCGTCCCGCGCCCCGTCGAAGGCGCCGGTCACGACGCGGAAACGGTCCGCCGCCAGCCGCTGGATCGTGAGGTCGGCCCGGAAGCCGCCGTCCGGCGTCAGCAGTGGGGTGTAGATGGACGTTCCCGGCGGCCGGTCGCACCCGTTGGCCGCCATTCCCTCCAGGTAGGCGAGCGCCCCGGGGCCCGTCACGTCGAAGATCTGAAACGCGCCCAGGTCGACGACGCCGACCTTCTCCCGCAGGTGCAGGTGCTCCGCCTCGATGATGGGAGACCACCAGCGGCGATCCCATTCGCGCGGCCGGTCGGCGACGCCGTAGCGTTCGACCAGGTCGGCGTTCGACTCGTACCACTGCGGACGTTCCCAGCCGCGCGCCTCGTAGTAGACGGCCCCAAGAGTCTCGGTGCGGGCGTGGAGCGCCGAGCGGTGCGCGTCGCGGCGGGATTCCCACTGCTCCCGCGGGTGGACGATCCCGTACGTCTTGTTGAAGTGCTCCCGGGCGCGGGCCCGCACATGCCCGCGGGTGCGCTCGTGTGGTTGGAAGCGGGTGACGTCGGATTCGTGAGGGTCGCACAGACGCGGATGGCCGTGCGTGATCCACTCCGCGAGAAGCCGCGCCGCCCCGGGACCCTCCTTGATCCAGACCGCCGCCGCGGACCACAGGTTCCCCACCTCGGTGGTCTCCCCCAGCACCGGCTGCGCGTCCGGCGTGAGCGAGAGGAGGCCGTTGATCGCGTACCCGATCCCGGCGCCCTCGAGCAGCTCTCCCATGATCTCCCGCGCCTGCGCGAGCTGGGGCGCGAAGTCATCTCCCGTGAACGGCAACTCCGTGGGGGAGCGTGCCGACGCCTCGAGTCCGGGGATGTCCTCCGGGTGCACGAGGATGGGGCGGTGCGCGTAGGATCCGACCTCCATGGCACCGTACTTCTGGCGCTCGTACATGAAGGCGTCCATGTCGCGCACAATGGGATAGCCGATCTCGTCGCCGGTGGCGCGGAGAAGGCCGACCGGACCGAGGTCCGCCATCTGGTGGACCGCCGGCGTGAGCGGAATCGAGGCGCCGGCCAGTTCCGCGATGAGGGGGCTCCATACGCCGCACGCGATGACCGCGTGCTCGACGTCGATCCGGCCCCGGGAGGTGACGACGGCCCGCAGGCGGGGGCGCCCGCGGGGCCGGGCTTCGACCTCCAGCCCGGTCACCTCGGTGTTGTCCAGGATGGTGAGCGCTCCCCGGGACAGGGCCCGCTGCCGCATCAGCGTGCCGGCCCGCACGGAGTCGACGACGGACACGGACGACATCCAGAAGCCGCCCAGGATGACGTCGGGGTTCAAGTACGGGATCCGCTCGGCCACCTCCGCCGGCGTGAGGAGCTCGGCGTCGGTGCCCCACGCCCGCGCCGAGGTCATGCGCCGCCGCAGTTCCTCCAGCCGGGCTTCCGTGCGGGCGACTTCGACGCCACCGCACGTCGTCTGCACCCCGAGCGCCTCGTACTGCCGCTGGCTCTCCAGCGTCAGCATCGCAACCTCGCGGCTGTGGTCGGTGGGGAAGATGAAGTTCGACGCGTGGCCGGTGGACCCACCGGGGTCGGGCAGGGGGCCCTTGTCGATGAGGACGAGATCGTCCCAGCCCCGCTGCGCCAGGTGCTCGACGAGGCAGCTGCCGACGATGCCGGCCCCGATGACGGCGATGCTCGCCGCGGCCGGCTGTGGCGGGCGGTCGCTCACGGCGCGGCGTGCCTGCGGTTGCGAAGCTTCATGCGCGGCGTGGCGGCGGGCCGCCGTCCACGGCCCGCCGCCCCCGAGTGTCCGGCGTCAGCGGCGCGGCGGGATGCGGATCGGATCGCCCAGATCCGGCATCACGCCGAGATCGCCGATCAGCGCCTCGAGCGCCGGCATGCTTCCGGCCAGCAGCGCGTTGATGCGCTCCGCGACCGGCGGCAGCTCCTCCCAGGCCCGGTCGATCCGGTACATCTGGTCCGCCGTGGGCTCTCCCGACCACCCCTCCATCTGCCCGATCCCGGCCCCTCCGGCGACGTCGCCGAGATCGTCGCCGATCTCATCGAGTTCGTCGGAGATCTCCCCCGCCATGGCCTCGATCCGCTCGCGGTCGGCATCCCCCATCCCGGCGTCGTCCACGAGCGCGCGAATCTCGGCCAGGCGGTCGTTCATGGCGCCGATCCGCTCGCGCGCGTCGCGGGCCGGGCCCGCCAGTGCGTGGGCCCGCAGCATCGCATCCTGCCGCGCGACGAGAGCCGCCCGACTCGCCTCGCGCCGCGGATCGAGTCGCACGCCGACGTCCGTCGTCTGGCTCTCGGCCTCGACCGTGAGCCGCACCGTGTACGTGCCGGGCAGCACGCGCGGTCCCGCGCCCGGCGGCGGTCCGCGCGAGAAGCCTCCCCCACCGCCCGCCGCATCGAAGGCCGGATCCACCCGGAAGTCCCACAGCACTTCGTTCACCCCAGCCTCGCCGCCCACCTCCATCGTGCGCAGCACCTCATCCCCGTCGAGGATCTCGAGGCTCGCCCCGCTCGCGTCCACGCCGTCCCCCACGAAGTAGCGGACGGGAATGCCCGCGGGCGGATTGGGCGCGATGAACGTCGTCGGCTGGAAGGGCCAGTCCATCCCCATCGACCACATCGTGCCGCGCCGCGCGCCGAACAGCCGGAAGTCGGAGGCCAACACGTCCGCGGACATTTCCTCCAGCGGCGTGATGTCGTCCAGGATCCAGATGCTGCGGCCGTGCGTCCCCACGACCAGGTCGTTCTCGCGCGGGTGGATCGCGATGTCGTCCACGGCGGCCACGGGGAGGTTGTTCACCATCCGCGCCCACGACTCGCCCCGGTCGATCGACATGTAGACGCCGATCTCGTTTCCGATGAAGAGCAGGTTCGGGTTCCGCGGGTGCTCCCGGATCACGTTCACCGACCAGCCGTCCGGGAGGCCTGCCGTGATCTGCCGCCAACTCGCGCCGTGGTCCTCGCTCACGTAGGCGTACGGCGCGTAGTCGTCGTTCCGGTGGCCGTCGAACGTCACGTAGACGCGGCCGTCCACCGTGTACGACGTCTCGAGGCGGCTCGCGTACGTGCGCGGCGGTACGCCGGGAACCTGGTCGATCACGTTCGTCCAGGTCGCCCCGCCATCGAGCGTCACCTGCAGGTTCCCGTCGTCCGTCCCCACGTAGAGGGCGTCCGCCGAGTGCTTCGACTCGGCGAAGGCCGTGATGTTGCCGTAGGACGCGATCCCGTCGTGGTCCGACAGCGTCTCGTCCGTCACGACGCGCCCCATGATCTCCAGCGTATCGCGGTCGATCTGCTTCGTGAGGTCCGGGCTCGCCTCCTCCCAGTTCATCCCCCGGTCCCGCGACCGGAAGAGGTGGTTCCCGCCCAGGTAGATCGTCGCGCGGTCGTGCCGGGAGATCGCGAACGGCGAGTCCCAGTTGAACCGGTAGCGGCGCGGCTCCTCGTCCTCCGCTTCGGCTCCCGTCGGGCGCGGCACGGGCCGGATCGACTGTCCCTCGCGCGTGGCCACGTCGATGCGCGCCATGTTCCCGCCCTGCGACTCCGAGAACATGATGTTCGGGTCCTCGGGGTCGGAGTGGTTGTGGAACCCGTCGCCGAACCACATGTGCGTCCATTCGCGGTTGCGGACGCCCCACGTGGACTGCGTCCGGTGCGGGGCGCACCAGTTCCCGTTGTCCTGCAGCCCGCCGCAAACGTTGTACGGGTCGCTCATGTCGACGTCGATCTCGTAGAACTGGCCGATCGCCATGTTGCGGATGGAGCGCCAGGTGACGGATCCGTCGCGCGAGAAGGCGAGCCCGCCGTCGTTTCCGTTGATGAGATGGTTCGAGTTGTCGGGATTGATCCACAGCGCGTGGTGGTCGGAGTGGATCTGGTCCGTCGCGTTCCCCGGCCACCAGGTGCGCCCGCCGTCGTCAGAGGCCGAGGACTGGACGCCGCCCAGGTAGATCCGCTCGGGGTTGTTGGGGTCGATCCGGATGAGGGAGAAGTACATGGGACGCGGGTTGCGGTCGCTCATGAACTCCCACGTTTCGCCGCGGTCCGTCGACCGGTACACGCCCTGCCCCTCGTGCGCCTCGACGATCGCGTACACGAGGTTGCCGTCGCGCCGGTAGATGTCGAGTCCGATGCGGCCGAGTTCGCCCTCCGGCAGCCCCTCCTCGAGACGGGTCCAGTTCTCTCCGCCGTCCGTCGTGCGCCACAGGCCCGACCCGCCGCCGCCGGCCGCGAAGCCGAACCCCGTGCGCTGCCGCTGGTACATGGCCGCGAAGAGCGTGTTCGGGTCGTTGTGATCCATGACGAGGTCGATGATCCCGGTGTGCTCGTCGATGTAGAGGACGTTCTCCCAGGTCTCCCCGCCGTCGGTCGTCTTGAAGAGCCCGCGCTGCTCGTTCGGACCCCACAGGTGGCCGACGGCCCCCACGTACACGACATCGGGATCCCGCGGATCGATCTTGATCCGGCTGATATGGCGCGTGTCCTCGAGCCCCACGTGCGTCCACGTCCCGCCCGCGTCCGTCGACTTGAACACGCCGACCCCCCACGGCGAGCTCTGCCGGTTCGCGGGTTCGCCCGTTCCCACCCACACATGGTTGGGGTTCGAGGGCGCGACGCTGATGGCGCCGACCGAAGAGGTGGGCTGATCGTCGAACACGGGGTCCCACGTCATCCCGTCGTTCGTCGTCTTCCACACGCCCCCCGCGCCGAGGCCGACGTAGAAGATGCGCGGGTCGCTCTCCACGACCGCGAGGTCGGAAACCCGCCCGCCCATGATCGCCGGCCCCAGTTCCCGGAACTCCAGTCCGGCCGCCGCCGCAACCGCTCGTTCCGAAGCCGTCTGGGCGACCGCGTCGGCCGGGAACAGCGCTCCCGCGGCGAGCGACAGGGGAAGGAGAAGCGTGAGGAGGTGGGCGACGGGGGAACTCAAGGACCGTGGGGACTTCGACTGGAACGCCATCGGAACCTCCGGAGTGACGGCGAAAAACCGAGGGAAACGGGACATCCGAACAGTGATTCCCGCGAAGCCCGCCGCGCAAGGCGACGCCGCGATGCCGCCACGCCCCACTTGTCTCGCCATGAGGGGGCGGCTTACTTGGCCGGCATGTGCTTCGGGACCACACACGAGCCGTCGGCAGGGCGGGGTCGGGAGCGGCTTCGCCGGGCGCTTGCGGTCGCCTCCCTTGCCACCCTCCTCGCCACGCCTGTCGTCGCGGGCGTCCCGTCCGCCCCGATCGTCGATCCCGATTCCGTTCTGCGCATCACGTTCCTCGATGTGGGACAGGCCGATGCCGTGCTCATCCAGGCGCCGGGTGGGAGGACCGCGCTCGTGGACGCGGGGCGCGACGACATCGTCCCTCTACTGCGGCAGTTCGGCGTGAGCGAGATCGATCTGCTCGTCGCCACGCACCCCCACGCGGATCACATCGGCGGCATGGCCGGCGTCATCGCGGCGTTCCCGGTGCGTTTCTACATGGACAACGGGGAGCCGCACACGACACGGACCTACCGGCGGCTGCTCGCCGCCCTCGACGCGCGTCCGGAGATCACCTACCTGGAGGCCTCGCCGCGGACGCTCACGCTCGGCGAGGTCGAGATCGACGTGCTGCCGCTGCTCCCGCGGGGGGCGACGGGGCTCAACGACCGCTCCGTCACCCTGCTCGTGCGGTTCGGCGAGTTCCGCGCCTTCCTGAGCGGCGACTCGGAGATACGGCAACTGACCCATCTGATGAACCGGGGGGCCGTCCCCGAGGTGGCGCTGCTCAAGGCCCCGCACCACGGCGCCGACAACGGCTTCACACGGGAGTTTCTGAACGCCGCCCGCCCCCGGGTCGTCGTCATCTCGGTGGGCCGCGACAACCCCTACGGCCATCCGGGGCCCGCCGCCCTCCGGGCCTACGAGGCGTCGGGGGCCGCCGTGTTCCGCACGGATCGGCACGGCCACGTCTCCGTGCAGGGGCGCGAGAGCGGCGACTACGAAGTCTCGTTCGGCGGAGAGGTCGCGTTGCGCGGAACGGGAGACGAGCCGCGCGACGCGCCCGTGGCGCTTCCCGGGCCGACCGGCGTCCTCGGCACGCCGGGTGAGGCGCGGATCCGACTCTGGGTACACGCCGATGCGCCCGGCAACGATCACACGAACCCGAACGGCGAGTACGCCGTGATTCGGAACCTGACGCCCGACGACCGGCCGATCGGCGGCTGGTTGCTGTGCGACGGGGCCAATCACTGCTTCCGATTCCCGGCGGACGCGCTACTCGGGGCCGGCGGACAGATCGTGGTCCACACCGGTTCCGGGCGCGCCGACGGCACCCGCTATTACATGGATCGGCGGCAGGCCGTGTGGAACAACAACGGCGACACCGCGACCCTCTACGACGACACCGGGGCGGTCGTCATCGTGTTCGACTATTGAGCCGGAAATCGGAGCACTTCTGGGTCGTCGACCGCGTCGAGGGGTGCATCGCCGTGCTCATCCGAGACGCGGAAGAGCGCGCCGAAGACGTGCCCATCGAGACGCTTCCTGCCGGAAGCCGCGAAGGCGCCGTGCTGCGCGTACCGGAGGCGGAGGGACGACCTGACTGGGGCGCGGCCGTGCTGGACGAAGAGGCGCGCCAGGCTCGACTGCGGGAGGCGGAAAACGTGCTCCGGCGCCTGAGGGGCCGCGATCCCGGCGGCGACGTCGAGCTCTAGGCGCCTTGAACGGCGGGCTGCTCCGGATCTAGGATCGAAGTCTGCGATCCCCCTGCCAGGAGCCGTCCGATGAAACGCCGAGACTTCCTCGCCACCTCCGCCGCGGCCGCCGCCGGATCCGGCCTCGTCGCCTGCCGTCCCCCCGAGACTTCCGCCGCCGCGCCCCTCACCTCCGGGCAGTGGGGCTCCGGCGACTACGCGCATGTGCCCGGCCTGGCGGGGCCCGCGCACGGCACCGTGTGGGGCCGCACGGGCGTGACGGCCTGTTCCGACTACTACGCGTCGCTCGCCGGGACGCAGACCATGATGCAGGGGGGGAACGCCATCGACGCGATGGTCGCCGCGTGCGCCACGCTGAACGTGTCGGACCCCTACATGTCCGGGCTCGGGGGCTTCGGCGGCTACATGCTCATCTACCTGGCCGAGGAGAACCGCGTCGTGGGGCTCGACGCGCTCGGCCGCTCGCCCGCCGCCTCCTCGCCGGAGACGATGACCCTGGACGACTTCGCCATGGGCTACAAGGCGCCGATCGTGCCCGGGGCCTTCAAGGGATGGGCCGCCGCGCTGGAGCGCTACGGCACGATGAGCCTCGGCGACCTGTTCGAGCCCGCGATCCGGCTCGCCGAGGATGGCTTCGTGTTCTCGAAGTTCGACGAGCGCTACACGCAGTCGAGCGCCGACAAACTGAGCCGCTACCCTTCGACGACGCGCGTGTTCTTCCCCAACGGACGCCCTCCCCGCATGGGCGAGGTCATCAAGCAGCCCGAGCTCGCAGCGAGCATGCGCCACCTCGCCCGCGCGGGTGCGGACGACCTCTACAAGGGCGAACTCGCCGACCGCATCGTCGCCTTCCTGGCCGAGAACGGCGGCCACCTGACGAAGGCCGACCTCGAAGGCTACGAAGTCGAGTGGCGGGAGCCGATCCGGACGACCTTCCAGGGATACGATCTGCACGCCATGCCGCCGGGCTCCTGCGGGATGTCGATGTTCCAGGCGCTGAACATCATGGACGGGTTCGATCTCGCGAACATGGATCTGTACGGCTCCGAGTTCGTCCACCTGTGGCTCGAGGCGATGAAGCTCGCCCTCGCCGACGACGACCGGTACAACACGGGTAAGGAAGACGCGGACATCCCCGTGGACATGATCATCTCCCGGGAGTATGCGGATGAGCAGCGCGCGAAGATCGATCCCCTGCGCGTCGCCTCCTTCTCCGGGGCCCCGCTTCCGTTCTACGGGACGACAAGTCTCTCCACCGTCGACCGGTGGGGGAACGCGGTCGCCTTCACGCAGTCGCTTGTGAACGCGTACGGGAGCGGCGTGATCGCCGGCGACACGGGGATCTTCCTCAACAACGGTCACATGTTCGGTTTCGTGCTCGAGGAGGGTCACGTGAACCACCTCGAGGGCGGCAAACGGGCGAAGGGCGTGATGACACCGTGCATCATGATGAGGGACGGCGACCTGTTCGCGGCGGTCGGGGCACAGGGCGGCTACACGATCCCGCAGACGGTCGGCCAGGTCATCACGAAGCTCGCGGTGGCGGGCATGGACATGCAGCTCGCCATCGCGTCGCCGCGCATGTGCGTCAACCGGGGCGGGGGTCGGACGCCGATCCCGGAGGACTCCGTCACGTATCTGGAGGCCGGGTTCCCGCCCGAGGTCTATGAGCAACTGGCGGACCGTGGCCACTACCTCGCGGAGCCCGGCAACCTCGGCGGAGTGCAGGCGGTGCATCGCGACGCCGGGACGGGCGCCCTCTCCGGCGGGTCGGACCCGAGACGCGATGGTCACGCCATCGCCTGGTAGAGTAGTGGACGCCCGTGTCCAGGGCCGCTGTGAGGGGAGCTAGGTCCCCGGCGGGTCCGGGTCCATGACCACCTCGAAATCTTCCTCGAAGCCCACCCGGGTGGGGGAGGGGAGGTAGCGGGAGAGGTCGAGTCGGGCGCCTTCGAGTTCGCGGTCGAAGGCGTCCATGTCTCGTCGCGAGGCCTCCGCGGCGGTGTCGGAGGTCGAGTAGACGATCGGACCGAGACGCTGATCCTGCAGCTTCAGCCGGCGCCGCATGAACTCCGCCTCGACGAAGCTCGCGCGTATCGCGGGGAAACGATAGGTGAACCCTTCCTCCGCCGCCTCCACTTCGGCACCGAACTCGGCCGCCAGACGCTGCAGCTCCGCCAGGATCATCTTCGGCGGCACCTGCTGGCCCTTGAGCGCGCCCGTCACGTGGCGGATCGCGTCGGCAGCCGCGACCCACCGGACGGTTCCCACGCTGAGGGAGTAGACCAGGCCCACGAGCAGGCGCCGCACGTTGCGCCGCATGCGCGCGCGGTTCTCCCCTCTCAGCGCCAGCGAGCGGACGATGGGAATCGCAAAGAAGAGGCCGCTGAACGTGAAGGGTATCACGCCGAGTCCGTAGAACATGACCGGATCGAACGAAGAGGGCAGCCCGAACACGCTCGCCATCGCCAGGTTGAAGCCGTTCATGGCGCCGATGCCGACGTTGGCCCCCGGACTGTTGCCCGTGAGTTTCTTCGGGTACTCCAGCCGCATCCATGCCGGCTTGGGCTCGCGCGCCCGGATCTTCCCGTGGGCGCTTCTCATCAGTTCCGGGAAGGCGTACACCACCTCCCCCGCGTCCGACACCCGTGGGTCGCCTCCGTAGGCGCCGGTGAGGCGTCCCATCTCTTCGACGGCGTCGTCGATCGACAGGCCGGTGTGCTCGATCAACTCCGACGCCGTCAGGATGCCCTTCCGCGCCCGGATCAACTGGACGACCGTACGATCCTTCTGGAGCTGCGTCGGCCTGGGCTCCTCGGGGCCGAAGATGAAGGCGAAGACCTTCTTGTAGAAGGGTGGCCGGGCATCCTTCGGGAGCCGCCTGGCGTGGCGGTCGCCGTAGTAGAGGCCCCTCCGGTCCCACCCGCGCCCCCCGAGAAGCCAGTGGAGGATGAAGAAGTCCCCCAAACCGAAGCCCCGGCGCCCGCCGGAGCCGCGGCCGTCGCGGTTGGCGGTCAGCAGCGCGATCAGGAGCACGACGAAGACGACGAAGTAGACGACCAGCATGACCGCCGTCCAGATCTTGAAGCCGACCTTGAAGGCCGACCAGGCGACGCGGCGGAAGCGCGCCCGGAACGGTTCCGCGTCCCGCTCGATGAGATGGGGATCGAACCGATAGAGGAGGTCGCCCGAATCGGAGACCCCGAGGTGGCCGCGGTGCGTCTCCAGGAGGGACCTCAGGGCGACCTCGGCCTCGTGCTCCGGAAGTCCGGTGGCGGAGACGACATCGCCCAGGGTGGCGCGTCCCTCGAGCCCACGGAGGGCGGAGACGACCGCACTCTCGGGGCGGTGGGGGGCAGCTGTGACTGAATCAGGCACGCGTGATGGCCCTTTCTCCAGGAGGAGGCTGCTGTCTACGATAGCCAATAGGCGGGAGTTCCGCGGGTATTTCGGGGCTCCCGTCGCCGCCCGCCGGGTCTTGAGCGGCGAGCGACCCGCAGCCTAGGATCAAAGTCTGCGATCCCCCCTGCCCAGGAGCCGTCCCATGAAGCGCCGAGATTTCCTGGCCACCTCCGCCGCTGCCGCCGCCGGATCCAGCCTCATCGGTTGTCGGCCTCCCGATACCGCGGGCGCCGCAACCGCCGCGAGCGGACAATGGGGCCCCGCCGGTGACTCGAACGTCCCGGGCCTGCTCGGACCCGCGCACCGGGCCGTGTGGGGAGCACGCGGCGTGACGGCCGCCGCCGACTACTACGCCTCGCTCGCCGGCACCACGATCATGATGCAGGGCGGGAACGCGGTGGACGCGATCGTGGCCGCCTCCGCCATGCTGAACGTCTCCGAACCCTACATGTCCGGGATCGGAGGTTTCGGCGGCTTCATGCTCATCTACCTGGCCGAGGAGAACCGCGTGGTCGGCCTCGACGCGCTCGGCAAGTCGCCGGCCGCCTCGTCGCCCGAGACGATGACGCTCGACGATTTCGAGGCGGGCTACAAGGCGCCCATCGTGCCTGGCGCCTTCAAGGGATGGGCTGCCGTCCTGGAGCGCTACGGGACGATGAGTCTGGGCGACGTCTTCGAGCCCGCCATCCGGCTCGCCGAGGACGGTTTCGTCGTGTCGCGCTTCGACGAGATCCACACGGGCGGCGCCGCGGCCGAGAAGCTGGGCCGGTTCCCCTCGACGACCCGCGTGATGTTCCCGAACGGCCGTCCGCCGCGCATGGGCGAGATCATCAGGCAGCCGGATCTCGCCGCCAGCATGCGACGCCTCGCCCGGGAAGGGGCGGACGACTTCTACAAGGGAGAGATCGGGGAGCGCGTCGTCTCCTTCCTCGCCGAGAACGGCGGTCACATGACGATGGGCGATCTGGAGTCGTACGACGTCACTTGGAAGGAGCCGATCACGACGAACTTCCAGGGGCATGACCTGTACGCGATGCCGCCGGGGTCGTGCGGGATGTCGATGTTCCAGGCGCTCAACATCATGGACGGCTTCGATCTCGCGAACATGGACCTGTACGGTTCCGAGTTCGCGCACCTGTGGCTCGAGGCATACCGCCTCGCCCTCATTGACGACGACCGGTACAACACGGGGAAGGAGGACGTGGAGATCCCCGTCGACATGATCATCTCGAAGGAATACGCGGACGAGCAGCGGGCGAAGATCGACCCCGCGCGCATCGCCTCCTTCTCGGGCGCCCCGCTCCCGTTCTTCGGGACGACGAGCCTCTCCTCCGCGGACCGCTGGGGGAACGCGGTCGCCTTCACGCAGTCGCTCGTGAGCGGCTACGGGAGCGGCGTGATCGCGGGCGACACGGGCATCTTCCTCAACAACGGCCACACCTTCGGCTTCGTGCTCGAGGAAGGGCACGTGAATCACCTCGAGGGCGGCCAGAAGGCGAAGGGCGTCATGACGCCGTGCGTGGTGATGAAGGATGGGAACCTCGTCGCGGCTGTCGGAGCCGCCGGCGGATACACTATCCCGCAGACCGTCGGCCAGGTGATCACGAAGCTCACCGTCGGCGGGATGGACATGCAGCTCGCGATCGCGTCGCCGCGCATGTGCCTGAACCGGGGTGGCGGGCGTACGCCGATCCCCGAGGACTCGGTCACGTACCTCGAGGCGGGTTTTCCGCCCGAGGTGTACGACGAACTCGAGGATCGCGGCCACTACCTGGCCGAGCCCGGGAACCCCGGCGGTGTGCAGGGTGTGTACCGCGACGCCGAGACCGGCGCCCTGGCCGGCGGATCCGACCCGCGCCGGGACGGTCACGCCATCGCCTGGTGACGGTCACGCTTCAGGCGCGGCACGGAGAGCCCGGCTCGCACCCCGGCCACCGGTGAACGCCCCGGCCGGGGTCTTGAGCGGGGGACAACTCTTGGTCTAGGATCAGGGTCCGCGAACCCCTCTGCCCAGGAGTCGAGTCATGAAGCGCCGAGACTTCCTCGCCACCTCCGCCGCGGCCGCCGCCGGATCCGGTCTGATCGCCTGCCGCGCCCCCGAGACGGCCGCCGCCCCCCCGGACGGGATCGGACAATGGGGCCCCGCCGGCGACTCGAACGTCCCCGGCCTGCTCGGCCCCGCGCACGGGACCGTGTGGGGCCGCCGCGGCGTGACGGCCGCCGCCGACTACTACGCGTCGCTCGCCGGCACGACGATCATGATGCAGGGCGGCAACGCGATCGACGCCATCGTCGCCGCCTCCGCCACGCTCAACGTCTCCGAGCCCTACATGTCCGGGCTCGGCGGCTTCGGCGGCTTCATGCTCATCTACCTGGCGGAGGAGAACCGGGTCGTCGGACTCGACGCGCTCGGCCGGGCGCCCGCGGCCTCCTCGGCGAACACGATCACGCCGGATGATGTCGAGATGGGCTACCGCGCGCCGATCGTCCCCGGCGCCTTCAAGGGCTGGGCCGCCGTGCTCGAGCGCTACGGGACGATGAGCCTCGGTGACGTGTTCGAGCCCGCGATCCAGCTCGCCGAGGACGGCTTCGTTATCTCGAAGTTCGACGAACTCCACACCACCGGGAGCGCGGACAAGCTCGGGAGATTCCCGTCCAGCACCCGCATCATGTTCCCCACCGGCCGTCCGCCGCGGATGGGCGAGATCATCCGGCAGCCCGAACTGGCGGCGAGCATGCGCCGACTTGCGCGCGAAGGCGCAGACGATTTCTACATGGGGGAGATCGGAGATCGCATCGTCGCTTTTCTCGCCGAGAACGGCGGCCACATGACGAAGGCCGACCTCGAGGGCTACGAGGTCGCGTGGAGGGAGCCCATCACGACGACCTTCCAGGGGCACGACCTGTACGCCATGCCGCCGGGGTCGTGCGGGATGTCGATGTTCCAGGCGCTCAACATCATGGACGGCTTCGACCTCGCGAACATGGATCTCTACAGCTCCGAGTTCGCCCACCTGTGGCTCGAGGCGAACCGGCTCGCCCTCATCGACGACGAGCGGTACAACACCGGGAACGAGGACGCGGAGATCCCGGTCGACATGCTCATCTCGAAGGAATACGCGGACGAGCAGCGGGCGACGATCGATCCCGCGCGCATCGCCTCCTTCGCGGGCGCCCCGCTCCCGTTCTTCGGGACGACGAGCCTCTCCTCCGCCGACCGCTGGGGGAACGCCGTCGCCTTCACCCAGTCTCTCGTCGCCCTCTACGGCAGCGGCGTGATCGCGGGCGACACGGGGATCTTCCTCAACAACGGCCACATGTTCGGCTTCTCCCTGGAAGAAGGGCACGTCAACTACATCGCGGGTGGCCAGAAGGCGAAGGGCGTGATGACGCCGTGCGTCGTCATGAAGGACGGGAATCTCGTCGCGGCGGTCGGCGCCGCCGGCGGCTACACAATCCCGCAGACGGTGGGGCAGGTGATCACGAAGCTGACGGCCGGCGGGATGGACATGCAGCTGGCGATCGCATCGCCCCGCATGTGCCTCAACCGGGGTGGCGGGCTGACGCCGATTCCCGAGGACTCCGTCACCTACCTGGAGGCGGGCTTCCCGCCGGAGGTGTACGGGGAACTGGCGGACCGCGGTCACAATCTCGTCGAGCCCGGCAACCTCGGCGGTGTACAGGGCGTGTACCGGGATGCGGAGACGGGTGCGCTCGCCGGCGGGTCGGATCCGCGCCGCGACGGCCACGCGATCGCCTGGTGAACCGGCGGCGCCAGCGCGGCGTCGGCGCGGCCGCGCGGCGTCTCGCGGGATTGGCGGCGGTCGCCGCGGCGGCCTGCGGGGACGCCGCCACGGCCGACAGGTCCGCGGCAGGCGATGACGCGCGGGCCGCCGTCCCCGTGAGTGCGGTCACGCGCAACCAGGCGCTTCACATCCCCATGCGCGACGGCGTCCGCATCGCCGTCGACGTGTGGCTGCCGGATGGCATCCAGTCCGGGGACCAGCTCCCGGCCATGATGCGGGCGACCCGTTACTGGCGCGCCCGGGGCGAAGTCGGCATTCCCCTCGAGGAGACGTCGAACTTCGCCGAGGCGGAGCGCTGGAACCGGGCCGGGTACGCGCTCGTTCTCGTGGACGGGCGGGGAAGTGGGGCCTCGTTCGGGATCCGCCGCTTCGAGCTCGCCGAGGATGAGGTGACGGACTACGGGGAGGTTGCGGACTGGATCGCGGATCAACCCTGGTCGAACGGGCGCGTGGGCGCTTACGGGGTCTCCTACGCCGGGAACACGGCCGAGATGCTCGCGGTCAACCGCAGATCCGCTGTGAAGGCGGTCGCGCCCCTCTTCAACGACTTCGACAACTTCGGCCACCTCATCTTCCCTGGAGGCGTGCTCACGGTCGGCTTTCTCGAGGACTGGTCGAACCGGACGCGCATGCAGGACCTGAACGACATCTGCGGGCTTTCCAATGCGATGGGGGCCGCCTGCGACGAGGTGCAGAGCCGGATCACCGGCGTGAAACCGGTCGACGCCGACGGCGACGGATCGCTGCTCGCCGCCGCGGTGGCGGAGCACCAGGCCAATACGGTGCCGTTCGAGGCGGCGCTCGAGTACGAGTTCCGCGACGACCCGTTCGGCCCGTACGGCGAGACGAATGTCGGGCACCGCCGCAGCCCCTCCGGCCACCTCCCGCAGATCGAGGAGTCCGGCGTGGCCATGTTCATCCGCGTCGGCTGGCAGGACGCGGCGACCGTGAACGGCACGCTGGGCCGCTACAACACGATCACGAACCCGCAGCAGGTGTTTATCGGCCCATGGGACCACGGGGCGCGCAACGACACGGACCCCTTCAAGGCGGACGACACGCCCGTACAACCCGACGCCGACGCCCGGTTCGAGGAACTCGTCGCGTTCTTCGACGCCCACCTCAAGGAGGATGGATCGGGGGCGACGCCGACGGAGATCCATTACTACACGCTGGGCGCCGACCGCTGGACGCGTACCGAGACGTGGCCGCCGGCGGGCTTCGACGACGTGACGTGGTACTTCGGCGAGGGGGGCACGCTGTCGACGGAAGCTCCCGCCCCGGAGGCAGGGGAGGACTCCCATATCGTCGATTTCACCGCCACGACGGGGACCCGGAACCGCTGGTACACGAACGGCGGGGGCGGCGATGTCGTGTACGGCGACCGCCGGGCGGAGGATGAGAAGCTGCTGATCTACACGAGCGCTCCGCTAGTGGTCGATACCGAAGTCACCGGCCACCCCGTCGTCACGCTGCACTTGGCGTCCACCGAGACGGACGGCGCCTTCATCGTCTACCTGGAGGACGTCGCTCCGGACGGCACCGTGCGATACATCACCGAGGGACAGCTCCGCGGCGTCATGCGCGCGGTCACGGACGCCCCGCCGCTGTACCGAAAGTACGGGCCGCACCGGAGCGAGACGCGCGCCGACGCCCTCCCGCTCGTGCCGGGGGAGGTCGCCGAACTGAGCTTCGACCTGTGGGCGACGTCGGTGCTGTTCCGGGCCGGCCACCGCATCCGGGTCGCCCTCGCCGGCGCGGACGCGGACACCTTCCTCCGCTATCCCCGCGACGGGAGCGTCCCGGAGTGGACGGTACAGCGCAACGCGGTCCACGCGTCCCGCATTGTCCTGCCAACGAAAGGCGGCTGATCCTACGGAATCAGTTCCAGCGTCGTGCTCGTCGTCATCGACGCCGGCATCCCGCCCATCGTCAAGTTCAGGTTAATCACGCTGTCGTGGCCCCGGAGGCGGCTGCTGCCCGTGTCGAAGATGGCGGTTCCGGTGACGGTGCCGGAGCCCTCAATCGACATCCCGCCGGTGTTGGCCGACATCGTGACGGTCCCTTCGAGCGATATCTCCGCAAGATCCCCGTCGACACCCACGAGCGTGTAGGCGATGTCCGTTTCCATCGTCATCGTGGCGCCCATGCCGGCCGGGATATCGGCGGACGTCTGTCCCGACCAGGAGTCGCCCGGACTCACTTCGCCTTCGGGTAGCTCGAAGAAGCTGGTCGCCAGCGTCGCGGAGACGGCGGCTTCCGCGTCCGGCGTGAGCGTCCCGGCGTCGGTCAACCCGGTGGGGCGCGCGCGCGGGTCCATTGCGAACGTGAAGCTCATGCCCGACAGATCGGGTCCGCCCGCTCCGGGCATGGCCTCCGTCATGGTGGTGGAGTCGACGACCGTGCGGATCTCAACGACGTCACCGGCCGCGCTGACCACCGTCTCGGTCTGGTAGCGCTTTGACGTCGACATGGTCGTCCCCGCCATCGACGTCTCGGAGCCGATGAGATACCGCGAAACCTGTCCTTCGGCCGGCATCACGCGGAGCGTGGTCGTCTGCCCGTCGAGAGGGGTCGCATACGCCACCGCGAGGGCCGCCACGGCCGCAGTCCGCATCAAGGCGCTGATTCTCCTTTGGTTCACTTGGTCCTCCATTGAGGTTCGGGGGTTCGGGACTTCCGGTGGCCGGGTCCGCGTCAGCGGTCCGGCATCAGTTCGAGGGTGGTTGTCGTATTCACGGTCATCGATGTCCCGGCCACGCCCATTTCCATGTTCTGACGGCTCGTCTGGCTGACATACCGGCCCTCGACCAGGTCGACGACCAGCGTTCCGGACAGGGTCCCGGAGCCGCTCATCGCCATGCCCTGCATGTCCATGTCCATGTCCATCGGCCCCTCGAACGAGAGGGTGGCGAGGCCATCGGCGAGACTCACGAACGTGTAGGTGAATTCCATGTCCAGCGACATCGTTCCGCCGGTCCCCATCGGCATCTCGATCGGCGTCTCGACCATCCAGGAATCCCCCGGGCTGACCTCCGCTTCGGGCAGCACGGAATGGCCGGCTCCCTGCAACATGCTCTCGACGCTCACCCCGGCACCTTCCGGGACTCCTTCGCTCTCCACGACCTGCAGGACGCCGCCGCGCGGGTCCATGTCCACGGTGAAGGACACGCCGGAGAGATCGGGCAGCATGTCGTCCATCCCCGGCATCGGCAGCCCCATCGTGGTGCTGGCCGAATCGACCGCCCCGCGGACCCGAACAACGTCGTCGTCCGCGCTCAGGACCGTCTGAACCTGTTGCCAGGCCATGGTGACGAGCGGGCCGCCGGTCGAGGGCATCATCGGACTCTCCACGCTCGTTTCCATGGAGTAGGCGTAGCGCGATACCTGTCCCTCGGGCGGCGCCATCCGCAGCAGGAGCGGCGCCTCGAGCGGGATGGTCCGGATGGCGGGGGACGGGCCGCACGAGGTGAGGACGGCGGCGAGGGTGAGCGTCGTGGCGGCGGCGAAGCTGCGCCATCGTGAATGCATGTGGTCCTCCTGACAGTGTTGAGACAGGGGTTCGGGCGTTCGCGCGGTCCAACGCGCGATTCCCGCCCCGGCTCGGATGTTCGTTCACGGCTGCCAGGGTGCCCGCAACATGCGCGATCGGATCGGGGCCTGCCACCGGTGCCGGGACGATATATCTCCCGCTACCCCCGAGTTGAGAGGGCATTCATGGCCGCGGGGATACATGATGGCATGGCTCCGAAGATTCTCGAACTCCCGGCGAGCGAACGTCCGCGCGAGCGGCTCCGCCGCTTCAGCCCCGACGCGCTCTCGACGACGGAACTGCTCGCCGTCGTGCTCGGAGCGGGCGCGACGGGGCGTTCGGCCGTCGACGTCGCCGGCCGTCTGCTGGCCGACTTCGGCGGCTCGCTGCGCGAGATGGGGCGGGCGGAGCCGGCAGAACTCGAGCGGACCGGGGGCGTCGGCCCGGCGCGCTCGGCCGCCGTATCCGCGGCGCTCGCGCTCGGGCGGCGACAGGCGGCCGAACCCGCCCGGGCCAGCGCGCGCATTCGCAGCCCGGCCGACGTGTTCGGACGCCTCGGCCCCCTGCTGCGGGACCGCCGACAGGAGGAATTCTGGGTCATCTACCTGGATACCCAGAGCCAGGTGCTGCTCGAACGGCGCCTCACGGTAGGGCTCCTGAACAGCTCGCTCGTGCACCCCCGGGAAGTGTTCGCACCGGCGATCGCCACGGCCGCGGCCTCCGTCATCCTCGCCCACAACCATCCGAGCGGCGAACCCGAGCCGTCTCCCGAGGACATCGCGGTGACCTGCCAACTCGTCGAGAGCGGCCGACTCCTCGGCATCCCCGTCCGCGACCACATCATCCTCGGCGACCGGGCCTACGTGAGCCTTCGCGAACGCGGCGTCTGCTGAGCGTCTGCTGAGACATCACGCCGCGTTCCCGGCCCGGCCCGCGCCGAACGCGCGCGCTACCGCTACCTTTACAGGTTGCCCGCGCCGTTGGATGGCGGCTGCGGGTGCAGTGTGGCGCCACACCAGGGCGGTCACGTCTCGGGGACGGAGCGCGAAGCGTGGAGAGCAGCCTCAAGCGGGAAGTCGGCCGGGCCGCGCCGGGAGCGGGCCCGCGCTCGCTGCTGCCCGGGGACTTCATGAAGGCGATCGAGGGCTACGAGGCCCGCCTCGACCTCGACCTGCTCGCCCTCGCGTTCCAATACAGCCTGGAGAAACACGAGGGCCAGAAGCGCCGCTCGGGCGAGGACTACATCCGCCACTGCGTTGAGGTCGCCAAGATCCTCATCGAGATCCGGCTCGACACCGTGAGCATCGCCGCGTCGCTCCTCCACGATGTGGTGGAGGACACGGACACGACCGTGGACGAGATCCGGACGGAGTTCGGCGAGGAAATCGCCCTCATCGTGGACGGCCTCACGAAGATCTCGCTGTTCGCGTTCGGCTCCATGGCGGAGCGTCAGGTCGAGACCTACCGCAAGCTCCTCCTCTCCATGGCCCGCGACGCGCGCGTGATCATGGTCAAGCTCGCCGACCGTCTCCACAACATGCGGACGCTGGAGCACATGCCGGCGGGCGCGCGGCAGCGGATCGCGCTCGAAACCCGCGAGATCTACGCGCCGCTCGCCCACCGTCTCGGCGTCGCACGCCTGAAATGGGAACTCGAGGATCTCGCCTTCAAGTTTCTCGAGCCCGAGGGGTACCGGAAGCTCGTGAAGGAGGTCAACGCCACGCGGGACGAACGCGAGGAACTGATCCGACGGATGGAGGAGCCGCTCCGGGCCGAACTGGACGCCGCCGGAATCGTCTGCGAAGTCACGGGGCGCCCCAAGCACCTCTGGTCGATCTACGGCAAGATGGTCAAGCGCGACAAGCCGTACGAAGAGGTCTACGACACGCTGGCGGTGCGGCTCATCGTGGATTCCGTGCGCGACTGCTACCACGCGCTCGGCATCGTGCACAACAAGTGGACCCCGCTCACGGAGCGCTTCCACGACTTCATCGCCACGCCGAAGTCGAACATGTACCAGAGTCTGCACACGACGATCTTCGGCCCCGGTGGCGCGCTGTACGAAATCCAGATCCGCACGCACGAGATGCACCGCACCGCGGAGTACGGGATCGCCGCGCACTGGCGCTACAAGGAGGGCCGGTCCGGAGACGAGGTTGACGACGAACTCGCGTGGTTCCGGCAGGTCCTCGAGTGGCAGCAGGAGACGCGCGAGCCGGAGGAGTTCATGGAGTTCCTCCGCATCGACCTGTTCCAGGATGAGATCTTCGTCTTCACCCCGGCGGGCGACGTCAAGCAGTTGCCGAAGGGGGCCACGCCCATCGATTTCGCCTTCGCCGTTCACACCGAGGTCGGGCTTCGCTGCAAGGGCGCGAAGGTGAACGAACGGATCGCCCCGCTCAGCCGTCCGCTTCGGAACGGGGACACCGTGCACATCCTCACCTCCGATTCGCAGACGCCGAGCCGGGATTGGCTGGGCTTCGTAAGGAGCAGCAAGGCCCGCCACGAGATCCGGCAATGGATCCGCGATGAGGAGCAGGAGTCCGCCGTCCAACTGGGGAAGGACATCATTCAGCGGGAGTGGAGACGCCGCCGTCGCGGGAAGGTGGACGAGGCGGCCCTCAGATCTGCATGCGAGACCCTAGGGTACGATGGGCCCGAGGCGCTCCATGCGGCCACCGGCCGCGGGGATGTGGGACTCACGCGCGTGATGCGCGCCATCCTCCCGGAGGTCATCCCCGAAGTGCCCCAGAAGACTCCGAGTCCGCTTCACAAGCTCGTGGACAAGGTCTGGGGCGGAGGAGGGCAGGGGATTCGGATCCAGGGGATGGAGAACCTGATGGTCCGGTACTCCCAGTGTTGCCAGCCGGTCCCCGGCGACAGGGTCATCGGCTATATCACCCGCGGCCGCGGCGTTTCCATCCACAGGCAGGATTGTCCGAACGTCCTCAATCTGTCCAACGCTCCCGAGCGGCGGGTGGAAATCGAGTGGCAGGCGCACGGCGAGCGCCGGTTCCTCGTCCGCATCGTCATGGAGGGGACGGATCGACACGGCCTGTTCGCGGACATCGCGCGCGCGGTCAGCGACACGGGCACGAACATTCAGTCGGCCGACATCAAGGGGGTCGAGGGAGGGATGCGCGGGCAGTTCGTCGTGGAAGTCGAGAACCTGACGCACCTGCAGAAAGTCATGCGCCAGGTTCAGGGCGTGAAGGGCGTGATCTCCGTCGAACGGAAGGAATCCTTCGGGGAGAGCGGCCTCACCATCGAGTGACGCGCCGATTCGAGACGATTCGAGACGATTCGAGACGATTCGAGACCATGCCCCGCTTCGATCTCCAGCTTCCATTCGAGCCGATGGGCGACCAGCCCACCGCGATCCGCGAGTTGGCCGAGGGCGTCCGCCGCGGCGACAAGTGGCAGACGCTGCTCGGCGTGACCGGCAGCGGCAAGACGGTGACGCTGGCGGCGATGATTGCGGAAGTGAATCGCCCGACGCTGGTGATGAGCCACAACAAGACGCTCGCCGCGCAGTTGTACGGGGAGCTGCGGCAGTTCTTTCCCCGGAATGCCGTCGAGTACTTCATTTCCTACTACGACTATTACCAGCCCGAGGCCTATGTCCCCGCGACGGACACTTTCATCGAGAAAGATGCGTCGATCAATGAGGACATAGACCGGCTGCGGCTCCGCGCCACCTCCGCCCTCATGGAACGGCGGGATGTGATCGTCGTCGCCTCCGTGTCCGCGATCTACGGACTCGGCGATCCCGTCGGCTACCGGGAACTCATGCTCACGCTGCGCGAGGGGCAGGAGATCTCCCGCCGCGAGATCCTCTCCGGGCTCGTCCAGATCCAGTATTCGCGGAACGATCTCGATTTCGTGCGAGGCACGTTCAGGGTGCGGGGCGATGTGATCGAGATCCTGCCCGCATACGAGGAACAGGGAGTCAGGGTCGAGATGTGGGGCGACGCGATCGAACGCATCTCGAAGATCGATCCGATGACGGGCGCGACGATCACCCGCCTGCCCGAGACGTCGATCTTTCCTGCCACGCACTACGCGACGCTCGGCCACCGGCTGGAGGAGGCCCGGCACGCGATCTACGTGGAACTGGAGGAGCGGCTGATGCACCTCCGGCAGGATGGCCGGCTCCTCGAAGCGCAGCGCCTGGAGCAGCGCACGCGATTCGATCTCGAGATGCTGACCGAGGTGGGGTTCTGTCCCGGGATCGAGAACTACAGCCGACACCTGGACGGCCGGGCGCCCGGCAGCCGTCCCTACTGTCTCCTCGACTATTTCCCGGATGACTATGTCGTGGTCGTAGACGAATCCCACGTGTCGATCCCGCAGATCGGCGGCATGTACGAGGGGGACCGCAGTCGAAAGACGACGCTGGTCGAGTTCGGTTTCCGGCTCCCGTCCGCGCTGGACAACCGGCCGCTGTCGTTCCGGGAATGGGAAGATCTCGTGCCGCGCGCCATCTTCGTGAGCGCGACGCCGGGCGAGTACGAGTTGCGGAAGAGCGAGGGCGTGGTCGTCGAACAGTTGATTCGACCGACCGGATTGCTGGATCCGGAAGTGGAGGTACGGCCGGTGCGCGGGCAGGTAGACGACCTGCTCGGCGAGATTCGCGGGCGGACGGAACGGCGCGAGCGCGTGCTCGTGACGACCCTCACGAAGCGGATGGCCGAAGACCTGTCCGAGTTCCTCGCGGTGCGGGGGGTGCGGGTGCGGTACATGCACTCGGACATCGCGGCGATCGACCGCGTGAAGATCCTCCGCGACCTGCGGCTGGGGACGTTCGATGTCCTCGTCGGGATCAACCTGCTGCGCGAGGGCCTCGATCTGCCGGAGGTCTCCCTGGTCGCGATCCTCGACGCGGACAAGGAGGGCTTCCTACGTTCCGACCGCTCGCTCGTGCAGACGATCGGGCGTGCGGCCCGGAACCTCGCGGGGAAGGCGATTCTGTACGCGGACAAGGTGACGGATTCGATGCGGCGCGCGATGGAGGAGACGGCGCGGCGGCGCGAAGTGCAGGCGGACTACAACCGGGAGCACGGGATCGAGCCGCGCTCGATCGTGAAGTCGGTGCGGGAGATCCGATTCTCGACCGCGGTGGCCGATGCGCGGGAGGCGCAGCCCGCCGTGCACGAACGGGAAGGCTCGTACGGCGACCTGTCGCCGGAGGCCCTGGCCGAGGCGATCGAGAAGGACATGCGTGCCGCGGCGGCCGCGCTCGACTTCGAGACGGCGGCCCGGCTGCGGGACGAGCTGTTCGAGATCCGCGCCCGGATCGGCGACGGGAAGGGGACGCGGCCGCCGGGGTTGCCGATCTCGGCGGGGGATCCGGCATGAGGAGCGCTGTGCTGGACGAGGCGGGACTCGTGCGCTGGGGGCGGGAGGTCGGGGCGGTTGCGGATCGCGAGGAGGTCTTCGTCGCCCTCACCGGACCGCTCGGCGCCGGGAAGACGCGGTTCACGCAGGCGGCGTGTGCCGGAGCGGGCGTGGACGAAGCGGTGACGAGCCCGACCTACACGCTCGTCCACTGGTATGCCGGCGTCCGGGGTCCGGTCGGGCACGCGGATCTGTACCGTCTTCGCGATCCATCCGAACTCCTCGCCCTCGGGTGGGAGGAAATCGAGGCCCACGCGGGGGCGGTCTTCGTCGAGTGGGCGGAGCGGGCCGGGGAGGAGCTTCCGAGGGACCGCTGGGAGGTTCGATTCGAGTTCAGCGGCGCCGCCGACAACGCCGCGGAAGCCGCCGGGCGAACCGGGGGATCGCTGCGGCGGGTGACGGCGCGCGCGCTGGGCCGCGTCCCGCCGGTTCCCGATCCGGGCCTGTACGCCGAAGGGGCGGAGTCGTCCGCGTGCTGAGTCTGGCGCTGGAGACGAGTACGGGACTCGGCGGCGTCGCGCTGGGCCGCGCCGACAACCTGATTTCCGAGTGCGCGCTGGCCGTCCGCGCGACGCACTCGGAGACCGTGCTCGACGAGGTGGATCGCATGCTCGCTCGCGCGCGGATCGGCGCCGAAGACATCGGACGCGTGGTCGTCGGGGCCGGGCCCGGCTCCTTCACGGGCGTGCGGATCGCGGCTTCGCTGGCGAAGGGCTGGTGTCACGCGAGGGGGGTGCCGCTCTTCGCGTACTCGAGCCTCCGCGCCGTCGCCGCCTCCGCGGGACGTGACCGCGTGTGCGCGCTGTTCGACGCCCGCCGGGGAGAGGTGTACGGCGCCGCCTTCGCCGACGGCCCCCTGGGGGCCCCGGTGCGCGGACCGGCCGCGTGCGACATCGGCCGCTGGCTCGGGGGGCTGGAAGACTGCGCGTCATGGTCCTTTGCCGGGGAAGGTGCGATCCGGCACCGCGCGATGATCGAGGCTCGCGGCGCGACGGTGCTCCCGCCGTTTCTCGGCGTACCGCGGGCGGGCGCGCTCCTGTGGCTGGCGGAGAGGCTTCCGGCCGGCCGCGTCGCGGATATCGACGCGTGGGAGCCACGGTACGTGCGGAGTTCCGGAGCCGAACGCCAGGTCGGGCGCCGTGGCGGAGCCGGCCGGCAGCCCGTGGCAAAACCCCGCGTAAGCGCCGAGAGCGGTGGAGCGCCCGCCTGACCAGGAGCGACGAGGGAGCATAGCAGAGCTATTCCGCGCGAGTTTCGTAAGTTGCATATTTTGCAATCGTTT
>NZ_CANPWG010000051.1 GCF_947581915.1 Candidatus Palauibacter scopulicola | reverse complement strand
CCGAGGCGCTGGCCTACGAGGCCGCGACCGCGCAGGCCGATCCGCTCGATCCGACCACAAAATACTTCCTGAACCGGTTCGTCCACGACTTTCACTCGCGGCGGCGCGCGACGGCGCAGGAGCACTGGACCCGGAGCCTCCGGTTCCTGAGCACGGACTTGGCGAACGCCGCGTTCCAGAGGGACGGCGCGGAGGTCGCGAGCGTGGCGGCCGGAACCACCGAGACCGAGACCGAAGTCGAGCAGGTCGTGCTCCGCATCCATCCCGCGCCCGAGCCGCCGCACGGCGCGACGGCGGACTTCGATCTCGTGCATCTCAGGGGCGAACAGGAGCTGCGGCGCGAGCGCTGGTCGCTCACGCTCCGGTTCGAGTTCCTGGACTCGATCCCGAACGAACTGGTCGTCCACAACCCGATGGGACTCCTCGTCACCTACCTCCGGGCCGACCGCGCGCTCGTCAGCGGCGGGGAGGAGCGATGACCCTCCACCACCTCAACGGACGGGAGAAGGTGCTTGAGGCGTTCGGCTGGACGGGAAGGAAAGCCGAATGGATCGCGCTGGTGTGCCTCCACAGCGGCGTGTTCACGCGCGCGCAGTGCGCGCGGTTCCTGGGCGCGCACCCGGAGCAGGTGCGGCGCGTCGTCCACGCGCTGATCGCCCGGGGGCTCGCCGCCGAGGAGACCGTTCCCGGCCTCCGGGGCATCGGCCGCGTGTGCCGGATCTACTCCCGGCGCGTCTACCGGGAGCTCGGCGCCGAGCACGTCCGTCACCGCCGCGCCGCCGCGAACGAGGTACTGCTAAGGCGGCTGCTCTCGCTCGACTACGTGGTCGAGCACGCGGACCTGCCGTGGCTCCCGACCGAGCCCGAGAAGGTCGCCGCGTTCGAGGCGCTCGGCATCGGGCGCGCGCTGCTGCCGTCGCGGCTCTACCGGGGCGCGGCCGGGGACACGCGCCGCTTCTTCCCGGTCAAGCTGCCCGTGGCGCTCGACTCGACGCGCGCCGTGTTCGTCTACGCCGAGCCGGGCCACGACACCGCGACCGCGCTCCGCTCGTGGGGCGCGGCCCACCGGGGGCTCTGGGACGCGCTCGGGAAGCAGGGCCGCGCCGTCGAGATCGTCGCGGCGGCGCGGACGACGGAGGAGATCGATCGGGCCGGGCGGGTGATCCGCAAGTGGGCCGAGGCGGGGTCCGGCCCCGCCGAGCCGGACGCCCGGACGGTCGAGGAGTTGGCCCGGATCGAGCGGGCGATCATCGAGGGCGCCGTCCACGTGCTCGAAGAGTTCGGGGGGCTCCAGGCCGCCATGAAGCGGAGCGTCGCGCTGGAGAACCGCGCGCGCCGCAGGCCCAGGCGCGCATCGGTGAGCCGCGCCGCCACGTGGCGGACCATCCGCCTCCAGGGAGCCCGCTACCGATGACCGCCAGGCGAGTTGGGGCCGTACCGCGGCGTGAAATCGACGCGGGGGGCGGATTCACAGTCGAGGCGTCCGGCGATTCACACGGACGCGGACGGCCATCCGCAGCCGCGGCAACGTCTTGCGCCGCCGCGCCCCGGCCGGGCGCTGCCGGCCGGGGCGCTTCGGCGGGGCTGGGAGCGACCCCGGCCCCAAGGGGCCTGTTGCGGGTTCGGGCCGAGGTGTGGATTCACACCACGGCCCTCCGCCCCGCACGGGGTCGCTCCCAGCCAGCGATCCTTTCAGGAAGGAGGCTGCGCCGATGAAGTCCGCCACGCTCGCCATCATCGGGGCCGCCGTCGGCGCGGTCGGCGCGCGGGCGCTCAAGGCGCCGTTCCCGCCGCCGGACGCGAACCCGTACCTCGACCTGATCGCTTGGCACGATCCGGGCCTGCACGCCGTCCTCCGCTTCTGGCACTACGCGTGGCCCGCCGTCCTGGTCGTGCTCGCGGGCTCGCTCGCGCTCTCGGTCTGGCGGGTCTGGTTCCAGCCGCTCTTCCGGTTCCGGCGGCGCGGCAGGCTGCCCGACTGGCCCAACTCGCCCGCGGACGATGCGCCCTCGGTCGTGGTCGGCGAACTGCACCATCCGACCGCCCAGCGGGAGAGCGAGCGGCCGTCGTGGCTCGTCGTCCCCGAGAAGGGGCTCTACACCGGCGTGCTCGTCGTCGGGGCCGTCGGGACCGGCAAGACGACGGCCTGCATGTACCCGTTCGCCCGGCAACTGCTCCACTGGCGGGCGGACGATTCCAAGCGCAGGGCGGGCGCGCTCGTGCTGGAGGTCAAAGGGGACTTCTGTCATCAGGTGCGAAGCATCCTGCGCGAGGCGGACCGCGAAGACGACTACCTCGAAATCGGGCTCGGCGGCTCGTGGCGGTGGAATCCGCTCGACGATCCGCTGCTCGACTCCTACTCGCTCGCCTACGGCGTGGCCTCCCTCATCAACCAGCTCTTCGGCAAGGGCAGGGACCCCTTCTGGCAACAGGCGTACACCAACCTCGTGCGGTGGATAGTGGAACTCCACCGGCTCCTGCCCGGGGGCTGGGTCACGCTCCAGGACGTGTACCGCTGCACGGTAGACGCCGACCTCCTGGCCGGAAAGATCGGCGAGGCCAGGGCGCTCGCCGACCGCGCGTGCCCGCTTCGCGCCGTCATCGCGAGGAAGGATCTCGCGAAGCACCGCAAGGCGCTCGGAGACTGGGACTGGCGGGCGCTGCCGGAGGAGGGGAAGGCGGCCCACCGGCTCGATCCCGCGCTCCGGGAGCGGCTCACCGAACTGAAGGTCGCCTACGCCACGGAGCCCGAGGGAGCCGCCGGAAGCGAACTCCGCGAGCGGGTCGAGGCCGTCGAGCGGTGGTACGACAAGGACTGGTCGGCGCTGGACGCGAAGCTCCGCACCTCGATCGTCGAGGGGATCAGCGTCTTTCTCTCGCTCTTCGACCAGCCGGACGTGGCCGCCGTGTTCTGCCCGCCGCCCCCGAAGGACGATGCCCCGCCCAGGCGGGCGGACGGCGACGAGGAGGAGAGGCCCCCGGAAGTCCCGGCCATGCCGGGGCTCCGCCGGAGGCTGCCGCCGCTCTCCGAGTTGATCGAGGGCGGCAAGGTGCTGGCGCTCAACATGCCCGCCGGGGCGAACCCGGCATTGGCGCGCGCCATCGGCGTGCTGCTCAAGAGTGCGTGGATGCAGGCGCTGCTCCGAAGGCCCGCTGAGGCCGCGCGGCGACCCGCCCGCTACATGCGGCCCGCCGTGTTCATTTGTGACGAATATCAAGCGTTCGCCACGGTCGGACAGGACGACCCGGCGGGCGACGAGAAGGCGTTCGCGCTCACGCGGCAGTGCCGCTGCATCCCCATCGTCGCCACGCAGTCGCTCTCGTCGCTCCGGTCGGTCCTCCCCTCGGGCGAGGCGTGGCGCACGCTCGTCCAGACGCTCCGCACGCGGATCTTCCTGTCGCTCTCCGACGAGGCGTCGGCACGGATCGCGTCCGAGATGTGCGGCTCCGTCATGAAGACGCGGGCGTCGTACACGTTCACCGAGACCACGGGCAGACCCGAGTTCTCGCTCCTTTCCGGCCGCGCGGGAGGCGGACGCGGCTCCATCGGCGCGAGCAAGTCGTTCCGCCGCCAGAGCGAGCCGGTGTTCACGCCCCGCGAGTTCGCCCTGCTCGCCAACTACCAGGCCGTCTGTCTTCCGTACGACGGCGTGAAATCGCTTCCGGCCACCCGCGTCTACCTGAAGCCCCACTACCTGCCGAGGGAGACGGGCTACTGGAGGCTCCGGGAGGAGGGGCGGATATGAAGCGCGCCAGCGGCGTCGGCCACCTCGTCCCGTTCCTTCCGGGCCTGGAATCCCTGCTCGAAGACCCGGAGGTCTCCGAGATCATGATCAACGGACCCGCGAACGTCTGGGTCGAGCGGGCCGGGAAGCTGGAGCCCCACGAGGCGCCCGGACTCACCGGCGCCTGGCTCCACCGCGCGGCGATCCACATCGCCCGGCCGCTCGGGCTCGACCCCGCCGCGAAGCCGGTCCTGGACGCGCGGCTCGGAGACGGGTCGCGGGTCGCGATCTGCACTCCGCCCGCGAGTCCCGAGGTCGCCATCACAATACGCCGGTTCGGAGGCCGGGCATTCTCCGCCGAGGATCTCGTTCGCATGGGCTCGCTGCCGGAACAGGCGCTCCATGCCGCCCGGGACACGCTCGCGGCCCGCCGCAACGTCCTCGTCTCGGGCGGCACGGGCTCGGGCAAGACGACGCTCCTGAACGCGTTGATCGAACTCCTGCCCGAAGACGAGCGGATCGTCGCCATCGAGGACACACTGGAACTCCGGATCGACCGCGCCAACTGCCTCCGCTTCGAGGCGGGAACCGCCCACGACACGCCCGTCTCGATCCGCGACCTGGTGCGCCACGCGCTCCGCCACCGGCCCGACCACATCGTCGTCGGCGAGGTCCGGGGCGGCGAGGCCGCCGACCTGCTCCAGGCACTCAACACCGGGCACGGCGGATCGCTCACGACCATCCACGCCAACAACGCCCGCTCCGCGCTGTCCCGCCTCGCGAGTTGCGCCATGCAGGCCGGAGACGCGCTGCCCTGGGAAGTCACCTGCCGAGGCGTCGTGGACGGCATCGCGCTCGTGCTGCACGTGGCGCGCCGGGACGGCCGGCGGTTCGTCGAGGAGGCGCTCGAAGTACGGGGCTACGACGCGGCCACCGGCCGCTGGATCACGGAACCGACATGGACCACTCAACCACCGAAGGAGGTGAACGCATGAAGTGCGACGACCAGACCATCCGAGTCAAGACGTTCGAGGACTTCGACCGCGAACTCGCCCGCGACAGCGGCGACACACTCGAAGTCGACGCCTTCCTGGCCGAGCAGTACGGCCTCTTCCCCGAAGACGTAGGCGACGAGGACGAGATCGCCGCCGCCTGGGACGACCCGCACGGCACCGCCGGCGAGGAGGTGGACGCATGAACCACGACGAATACCACCGCAAGTTCGCCGACGCGATCATCGAGCAGATCCGGCAGGGCACCGCGCCCT
>NZ_CANPWG010000050.1 GCF_947581915.1 Candidatus Palauibacter scopulicola | reverse complement strand
ACGATCGTCGTGACGTTCATCTTCTCCGCGTACTTCGCGCGGTCGATCGCCCCCGACGACGTGCTGGGGGGCGTCTGGTGGACGCGCGCGGTCACCGTCTCCGCGGTCACGACCGCGCTCATCATGCCCGTGGTGGGCGCGATGGGGGACTTCGGCGGCCTCAAGAAGCGGTTTCTGCTCATCGCCACGGTGGTCTGCGTTGCCCTGACGGCGGGCCTCTTCGGCATGGGGCCGGGAGATGCGTGGATCGCCGCGCTCGTGTTCATCGGGGCCAGCGTCGCCTACGAGTCGATGCAGTCGCTCGCCAACGCGTTCCTTCCCGAGATCTCGACGCCAGAGAACATGGGACGGATATCCGGGCTGGGCTGGGGGCTCGGGTACTTCGGCGGCCTCCTTTGCCTCGTCCCGGCGCTGGGTATGGTCAGCGGCTGGCTGCCGGAGGAGGGAGGGCTGAACGTGCGGTCCACGAACCTCCTCGCCGCCGGCTGGCTCCTCGTGTTCTCGATTCCGGTCTTTCTCTTCCTTCGGGAGCGGCAGCCCCGCCGCCGCGCGCCGCTCGGCACCTACGCGCGCATAGGCTTCGGCCGGATCGCCGACACGGCCCGGGACCTAAGGCGCTATCGCCAGGCCGTCCGCCTCCTCGTGGCGCGTCTCGTCTACAACGACGGATTGGCGACCGCCTTCGCCATGGCGGCGATCTTCGCCGGGGCCGAGTTCGGGATGGAGACGGCCGACCTCCTCATCCTCGGCATCGTCGTGAACCTGACGGCCGGCGCGAGTGCGATCGGCTTCGGGTTCGTCCAGGACCGGATCGGCGGGAAGCGAACGATCGCCGTGACGCTCGTGCTGCTGATGGTGGCGGTCGCCATGGCATGGTCCGCGCGGGACCTCCCGATGTTCTGGGCCGCGGCGATACTCCTGGGGCTGATGGTGGGGCCGAACCAGGCGGGGAGCCGTGCCCTCCTCGGTTCGTTCGTGCCCGAGAGCAAGCAGGGCGAACTGTTCGGCTTCTACGCCTTCTCGGGCAGGCTTTCCGCCGCGGCCGGGCCGCTCTCCTACGGGCTCATCCTGGGCGCGACGGGCAGCCACCGCTGGGCCATCGCTTCCATCCTCGTGTTTCTCGCTATCGGGTTCCTGCTCCTGCTGCGGGTGGACGAGGAGGAGGGCGTCTCGCTCGCTCGATCCCGCCGCTGATCGTCAGGCCCCAGCCCGCGGTGGAGTGGTCGAGCGAGCCGGACCAGGCGATGAGCCGCCCACCCGGCAGGCGGAGGGCCCACCGGGCTCGCGCGTCGAGCGACCACGGCGGGATGGGCGCGGGGCCGGTTGGGCCGCTTGACCCGGCGACCTGCTCCTGCCACAGCGCGCCGGAGGAGGTCGCCGGGCCGCCCCAGCGCGGCGCGACGGAGAGCGAGAGGCCCTCCTCGTCCGACGGGCTGCCTATGGTCAGCGTGACGCCCAGGCCGCGCTCCTCGTAGCCGCGGGCGGAGTGGAGTACGAGGATCCGGCCCTGGGCATCGAGGCGGACGAGACCGCCCGCCGCCCGGAGTCCGCCGGCCAACTCGAGCCCTCCGCCCGTCTGGCCCGCGCCGCCGTCGTGCCGCCCACTCGCCTCGCCGAACACTTCGAGCGCCAGGGCGCCGAGGCGCAGCGACGGGCTCACCTCGATGCCCAGCCGCTGCTGCTGGACCGTCGCGCCGCGGCCGTCGACGGTCTCCGCGCCCTCGCCGGTCGCGAGACGCGCCCACGCCGCGTCGCCCCGGAGCCCGAACCAGTTGGCGAACCGCCGCCGGACTTCGAGGAGTCCGAGCCCCATGTCCAGGCTGCTCGTGCCCACGCGGCCCGTCCCCCGCGCGTTCTCCGCCGACCCCCAGCCGCCGCCCGCCATCGCCCACACGGATGTGCCCCCGTTCGACCAGCGCAGGTAGGGGTGCACGGCCGTCAACGAAGTTTCGAGACGGCCACCGGCAGTGCCGGCGCGCCAGTCGCTTCCGCCCCTGCTCCTCGCGACCGCCACGCCGGCGAGCCAGCTCCCGCCGAGGGCGCGGTCGAGCCCGGCCCAGCCCGTGCGCAGGCTGCCCTCGTAGCCGCGCTCCGCCGCAGGTTCGCCCGAGAACGTCTGGATGTCGCCCTGGCCCCAGAGCCGCCAGCCCGGGCGGCCGCCGTCATCGCCGCCCCACGCGAACGTGAACTCCGTGCCGCCGCCCCCTCGTCCGCCGCCGCCTCCGAGCTCCCGGAGGCTCGGGGGTCCGCGCACGCCGAGTGCCACCATCAGATCCGAGGGGTCGCGAGGCCCGGCCGGAGGACCGTCGCGACCCTCGGCGGCGGCCGCGGCCCACTCCTCCGCCTGCCGCTCGAACGTCCGGCCCGCCTCGGCGAGACCTCCGCCGCGGAGGTAGCGCGACATCGTCCACCCCGCGAGCAGCCGGTCGGCCGCGGCCCGGACGCCCGCCTCGTCCAGCGGGATGGCGCGTCCCAGCACCGTGAGCCGGGACCGTTCGTCCCGGCCACCCGGTCGCACGTGCCGGCCCAGCGTCATGCGCGCGCTCGCCAGGTGCGCCCGCGCCGTCGCCGCCAGCGTCTCGTCGAGCGCGATGCGCGCCATCCGGTCGTTCGAGCCCACCGCGAACGTGTGCGCGGCGGAAAGCCCGTCCGGGTCGCGCGCCGTCACCTCGATGGACGCGGAACCGTAGCCGACGGGCGTCACCGTCAGCGCCGCGCCCGCTACGGTCACCGCCGCAACGTTCGGGTCCGACGACACGGCCGCGTACGTCAGCGCGTCCCCGTCCCGGTCCTCGAAGTACGGCGCCAGGTCGAGCGCCGACGCCGCGCCCCCCTCCTCGAGCGCCTGGTCCGGGATCGCGCCCACCGCCACGGGCGGGTCGTTCACCGCCGTGACTCGAACCTCGACCTCCGCCACGGCCCGTCCGCCGTTGTCGTCGGCCACCGTGTAGGCGAACCGGTCCGTGCCGTGCCAATCCGCCTCCGGCGCATACTCGACCCGGCCTGCGGCGATCCGCGCCGTCCCGTGCCCCGGCGCCGACACCGATTCGATGTGCAGCGCGTCGCCGTCCACATCGGTGTCGTTCGCCAGCACGTCCATCGTGACCGGTTCGTCCTCGTTCGTCGCCGCCGTGTCGGCCACGGCCATGGGCGGGTCGTTCACCGCGGCGACTCGCACCGCGACCTCCGCCACGCCCGTCCCGCCATTCCCGTCGGCGGCGGTGTACTCGAACCGGTCCGTGCCGTGCCAGTCCGCCTCCGGGGTGTACGCGACTCCGCCGCCCGCCGCGATCCGCGCCGTGCCGTGCGCCGGCGGCGACACCGACTCGACGTGCAGCGCGTCGCCGTCCGGGTCCGCGTCGTTCGCGAGCACGTCGACGGTGACCTCCCCGTCCTCGGTCGTCGCCGCCGTGTCGGCGGCCGCCGCCGGAGCCTCGTTCGCGTTCGTCAACTCGACCGTCACCCCGACCATCGCCGCCGCCCCGTGCGGATCCCGCGCCCGCACCGATAGCTCATACCGGTGCGGCTCCGCCTCGTAGTCCTCGCCCGCGCCCACGTACTGCACCGTTCCGTCCCGCGAGCCGACCGTGAACCGCGTTCCGTCGCCCGCCGCCAGCGAGTACGTCACCTCATCGCCGTCCGGGTCCACCGCCACCACCGCGTCCAGCGCCACCGGCCGGGAGCGGCCGTCCTCGTTCTCGCGAAGCTCGAAGGCGTAGAACGGTTCCTCGAACACCGGAGCCGCGTTCGTGACCTCGATGGCCACCTCCGCGAACGCCGTCCCCCCAAACCCGTCCGAGACATCGACGGTGATCCAGACGGTTCCCGTGTCGGCCGGAGCCTGCCAGCGCGCTTCGAACTCATCCACCGCCCCCAGGAAGCTCCCCGCCTGCGCGCTCCACACACACGTCACCTGGTCGCCGTCAGGGTCCGACGCCACCGCCGTCAGCCGCACCCCGCCGCCCGGCCCCACCCGGCACGGGTCGCAATACGCCGCCACCGCCGGCGGTACGTTGATCGGTCCGAAGTCCGCGATCGTAACCTCGACCGAACCCGGGCTCCCCGCCTGCAGCGAAGACGGCAGGCGGCCCAGCGCCACCGTGAACGTCTCGGAGTCGGCGTCCTCGTCATCGGTCGTGGATATCGTGCCCGTCCCCCGGGTCGAGCCCGCGTCGATCTCTATGCCGGAAAGCGGACCGAAGTCGTCCTCCTCCGCCGTGCCCGCCGTCAGCGTGAGGGGGATCGTCACGCTGCTCGACAGCGTCGTCGACAGCCGCGCCGTCACCGTCACCGAGGAACCCTCGGGCACCGGGTTCGGCGAGGCCGACAGCGTCACGGAGGGGACGTCGTCGTCCCGGATGTCGAGGCGGAGGCCCGCGCTGCTCAACTCCGGGTTGCGGCTGTCCGCGAGAAGTTGGACGACCTCGCCGTCGTCGTCGTCCGCGTCGTCGATGACGCGCAGGGTCGCCGTGCCCGTCCGGTCGCCCTCCGCGATGGTGAACTCGGTCGCCGACAGCGTGTAGTCGACGCCGAGGGTCGCCGTGGTCTCGGCGCCGACCCGCAGCGTCACCTCCGTCCCGCCCGCGGGCGCGGGGCTGTTCAGCCTCGCCGTGAGCGTGACGTCGCGTCCGCCTTCCCTGGCGCGCCGGTTGGCGCTCAGCGTGAGCCGGGTGGGGATCGCGGGCGGCCCCACCGTCACCAGGAAGGACCGAACGAGGTAGCTCCAGATCCAGAAGTTGATCTTCCCCTGACCGGCTTCAACGCCCGTCACCGTGAACGGCAGCCTCTCGTAGTTGTCCTCGGTGACCTGCACGCTGGCCGGGGCGATCGTCACCGCGCCACGCACGCTCTCCGCGCGAATGAGGTACGCGCCGGGGTATTCCTCGTATCCGAGTTCGTAAATCAGGGAATCTCCTTCGGTTACCGTCTCGGGCTCACGGTCGTTGTTGAAGACGTTGACCGTGAAGGGACGGAGGAGTTGGCCATCGTAGTTCGAACCCGTTCCGCTGATCGTGCTCGTGACCCTCACCTGCACCCGGTCTTCGCCCAGCACATCGTTGTCGGCTACGCTGAACGACACGGGTTGCGCGACGTTCCAGTTCGTCGTCGAGAACGTCACCGAGTCCGGGCTCACGGTCACCCGGCTGACGTCCTCGCTGGCGAGGGTGATCGTGACGGCCGCCGTCGGCTCCGACGTCAGCGACACGTAGTAGCTGTGGGCCGAACCTTCATAGGTGCCGAAGGAGGACCTTTCCCTCAGGTTGCCCGGGCTTCCCGTCTCGTAGACGATGTTGGTCACGTCGTCGTCCGTCACCGTGACAAAGACTGTCTGGACGGAAACGCTGTCGTAGCCGCCGCCGCTCGCCTCGTGCCCGATGTCCGAGAACTTGAAGATGCCGGCCATGTCCTCATCGGTCGCCGTCACGGTCACCGTCTGCGCCGAGTTCCAGT
>NZ_CANPWG010000049.1 GCF_947581915.1 Candidatus Palauibacter scopulicola | reverse complement strand
ACTGGTGAAAACACGCCGGTAAAGCTCTGCCATGAAGCGATTTACGGACGAGAACTAGCTAGTAGGCTACCTCGGTGTCGACGACATCGACACATGTTTGCGGGCGTGTTGCGCGTGGGGCTGTCTGCCATCCATGGTGGGGTGCCGATGCCACGCGGCTTAGCTCCAACACACGCATACATCTCCAATTGTCCGCCTGGTTGGTGCTGAGTCCGCTGCTGCTTCCTCCGCCAGACTGGTAGCTGAGGACGTTCCAAACACCGTTCTTCGTGCCAATCACGTGAGGACACAGGATCCGCCGTTTGCCCAGATAGGTTGCGGAAATGGGTTGTTTGCACCTTATCGCATGGCGGATTAGCTGGACGCTCATCGTCTCCTCTCCGTGGTCAGGATTACCTAGGCGTCACGCCTACCGAATAGCTCTTCGAAAGTCGGCGGGCTGCCGGTGTGGGGGACCCTTGAAGACCTTGTTGGCTCCAACTGCGGTTCGCCGTCTAGGACCCCCAGGAACACCAGATCCCTCCCCACCCGCGTGATCATGTGGTTCTCGGGCGTGACTACGAATTTCCCTCCGCGCTTGAGCTGGAAGACCAGGGCAGCCGCCGTCGCGACATCGACGTTGGTTATTCGCCGGCGCCCGTCCCGAGTGTTCTTGAAAGGTCTGGCCGATGCGTCCACATGGTATTCCCTGCCCGCATAGGCGCCCGGATACGGATCACCAGGCGTGAGGTCGTCGACCTCGAATTCGGGGAGAGTCTCCTCTTCCCACCCTGATTCAAGGTCCGGAGGTTGCCCCTCGCGCCAATCGCCTCCGGGCGACCCTAGCTCTGTCGGTGGGAACCAGTGAATCCAGCGAATCTGGCTGGATCCCAATTGCTCCGCCCAATCGGTACCGTGGAAGATTCGCTCGTCCGTCGTGTCCCTTACGAAAATGACGTAGAGCTTGGCTGCGCTATTCTTGCCAGCCGCCCGTCGGAGGATCCGGCCGGTCGTCTGGATGCGTTGGCGAACGGAACTGGAAGAGGCCCGAATGATCCCCACATTGGCGGCCGGAACATCGACACCTTCCACCAGGGCCTTCACGGAGAGCATCACGTTTGCCCAGCCCTCCCGAAAGAACTCCATCGAGATCTCGTTCCACAGGGGCTTCGATCGCCCCGAGTGATACATGACCGCGCGAAATGCCCGATTCCACAGCAGCTCTGCAAGTTGATTGTTGATGGCTCGTTCCACCGGGCCGAGCTGACGGGCCTTCCGTCGATCCATCGGCGCAACGACCTCTTGAACGTTCTCGATGCGTTCGTCGAAAACGATGATGCGGTCTTCCTGGCCGTCACTGCGGACCGCGTGTTTCGCGACGATATCCAGATAGGCCCACTTCCTGTTCCGCGCCCGATAGACGAGCTCCTTCCTCTCCCGGACGGCCTCGAAGTACTTGGGGATGGCGGGATCCGGTCTCTCGTCGCCATGCAGGATCGTGTGGAGACGTGCGTAAAACGGTCCTGGCATCGCGTCGATTCGCGGCCCGTACCGTTGGCGAATCTTCTGCAAGGCGGTCCGAATACGCTTGCTGTACGCCTCGTATTGAGTACGCTCTGAAGTGCTGAGTTCGACGCCCACGTAGTAGACTTCGAAGGGTTGGACGACACCGTCGGATCTTGCCTGCTGGTACGTGTATTCGTAGACCAGGGACCCTAGCTCCGACAACAGCGGGTCATCGGACTCCTCAGAGCCCTCCCCGCTGTTCGCCCGGGAGGAGTCCCCCAGCGTGGCAGAGAGTCCCATGCTGAAATCGTAGCGTGCGCCGAAGGCCCGACGGAATGCTCGGCCACGGTATCGATGGCATTCATCCGCAATCAGGAGGTGAGGCGTGTTCGGGGGCAGGCTCGCTGCGTCTTTCTTGAGCTGGTCATCGAGGATCGCCGAGTTGATGATGTTTACGACGATTCTCCGGCCTTCAACAAACCCGTCCTTGTGCCCATCTCCACGGAGCCCGACGTCATCCGGCGGGACACCCAGTAAGCGGACAAGCTCCATGACCCACTGGTACATGAGTACCTTGGTGGGCACGAGGACGCTCACGCGGAGTTCGGGGTGCGACTCGAGCAGCCGCTCGATGGCCAGAAGCGCCAGAAAGGTCTTTCCCGCTCCCGTAACGACTTGGAGAACGCCTCGACCTCCAGCGTCGCTCCAGCAGCGGAGCGCTTCCGACTGCCAACGGTAGGGCGCCAGAGACGGAGCGAGCGAGTAGTCGGATCCGGGGTGCTTCAGTTCGCGAAGGGCCCGACCTGACAGGCCTGCCCCCGAGGAGTCCAGACTCAATTCCGCCTGTTCCACCTTCCCTTCGGCGAGGTGGTCTCGTATTCGGACGAGCTTCGCCGCGTTACGGACGTTCTCGACCCGGTGTCCGAGCGAAGCGTCGTAGTCGGCGATCTCGGACCTCAGGTCGGACAAGGTGCGCTGGCTGCGGTCAATTTCACTGCGGATCTCAGACTTCAGGGTCCTCGAGTAGCGGTTCGTGAAGAGCTGGTCGCGAGTCTCTCGGATCGGGGTCCGTCTTCCCTTGCCACCACTCTCCCGCCACATGAAGAGTTTCGTCAGATCGATCCACTGCGATTGGTCGAGTATGTCGGTGGAAAAGGGATCGATCGTGGCGAGGATGCGCTCGATCCGGTGATAGGTATCGCGTTTCCTCAGACTGGGCCGACGCCGCCGTCCACGCGCTGTGACGACTCGTTTTCTGCCTTGGAGTTCGACCCAACCTGCAAACTCCATGACCCGAAGCGTTTCTGAGACGGTCCGCGCTCCATGTCGATCGCCACCGTCGTACCGACCGGTTCCGCCGGCCGGATCGATCCTCAAACGGTCCCAGAGTTGCGTTACGCCCAGGCCAGTTTCGGAGTTATCGAGGGCAGACAGCAGGTCGTAGGCAAGCTGAAGGCCATCTGGCCACCACCAGCACCACTTGAGGATCGTCTTGTCAACGTACTCTTCGAAACCGTCGGGCGAGCCGTCCCACGTTCCATCCCACGAAAACCGTCCGAAGGGGAAGCGGTCGGGCGGCAGAATCCGGCGCCCGGAACGCCGCAGGAATCCGATCCCTGCAAGGTTGGAAACGAGTCCGGCGACCATCCCCTCACCGTAGGGCCGGCCGTCCTCACGGATCAGTTCTTCGCGGACCAACTTCCTGCATTCCTCCACCGTGGGCTCAGCCAGAGAGGCCTGATAACACACCCAGTACTGTGCCCTGTTGCGCGGCATGGGGTAGAGCGTCGGAAGTCTGACTCCGCGGGACACCCTCTACGCCTCTTTTCCATCGTCTTCTGGTGGAGACGACTCGAATGCCGTCCAGGGAGGTTCGCCGTGGTCGAACTCGGAGAGCCGCCCTACGTACAGGGGACGACAACCCTTGGTTGCTTCAATGCGCTCCCGGAGCAGTCGCAGCGTGGCGGACGCCCGGGCTTCCTTAAGGTCCTCGAGTTGCGATCGCTGAAGACGTCGAAACTGGGTCCGATGGTCCGGGTTGAGGTCACCGTCAGGCACGTTCATCCACACGCAGCCGGATTCAGTGATGTAGATCCGGCCTCCCCCCGGCCGCAGGTCCAGACAGGCTGAGACCAGGTCTGGATATCCGCGCGTTGAGGAGAAGACGTGACCACGCGACTTCCATTCGAGGCGGTTCCGCAACTGGGTGTTGGGGGAGACACGCCAATACTCACCGTGCATGAAGGGGAGGCCGGGCCAGTACATGCCCCGAGTCAGCGTTGCCGGTGCGTTGTCGATGCCGGGGAACACAAGGTCGTCTTCGTAGATTCCCACGTACCGGGGCTCCCACCAGGTGCCACCGCCCCTCAGCACCTTGGTAATCACTGCCCCGTGTGGGGTAACCCGGAACGAACCGTTGCCTCCCTTGACCGCGCGAACAGTATCGGCCAGCTGCCGTGGATATGGTTCGGCCCGGACGCTCAGAGGATCACGGTACCAGCCCACGTACGTTAGTCCCCCGCCGCGGCGTACTTTGTACCGACTGCCGCGGTACGGGGCGGGCCACGGTTCACCTGGACGAACGGATCGGGTTTCGCCGTTGGCGCCCTGCACGTTGATCGAACGGAGTCTCATCAGTTGTCCTCCCGATCCAGGGCGTCTTCGTGCTCCGCGAGCGGATCGAACGGTGCCGGCGCATTGTCCTCAATCGCCTCTCCGTACTGCGACAGGAAGGCCATGAGGTCGGCTTCCTCGCCTGGGGTGAGCGGGGCGGAGAGATCGATTGCTTCATGTAGCGTGAATCCGCCCGAGTACTCACCGAGGAACACGGGCAGCAGTGCGACGTTGCGCATCTTCACTTCGATGAGGCGCTTCTGGAGGTCCGTGAGCGCCTCGTACTGGTCCTTCATCCCCGCGGGCAACGGTTGTGGCTCAATGAGAGCGAGCACCTTGCCGTTCTCTGTGACTCGTATGGAGCCCCCGTCGGGCTTCACTTTTCGGAAGCGAGCTTCGATCTCAGCCGGCAACGTCTCCCGGGTCTTCTGCCACACGCCATCGGCGGAGTTCTTCCACCAAAGGCGACCCCCCTTGTAGGAGTACCGGGCACCGTCGTAGAAGGACGGCCACAGCCCGAGGGGCGGGACGCCGCTGCCCAGGACGTCCACGGAGGCGAACTCCAAGGGGACATCATAGTCGGCGACATACACGGCCTCCCAGGTGTCGGTCGGCATTCTGGTAAGGACGACGCCGGTCTCGGTAATGCGGAGACTCCCGCCCTCGGGCCTGAGCGAGAGGTAGGCGTCGGCGACCTCCTGGAATCCACCGGTGGCCGCGACCCTCACGGTCGCCATGTTTTGGCGGTCAGGAAGCCCCCACCAGAACTCGCCATCAGGCTTGCAGTGGTACTTGGTACCCCGGTAGTGCTCATCCCACCTGTCTCCGCAGCTCCGTGTTCTCCCTTGCCTCACTTACTTGGTCTCCTGGTCAATGTGGAGAGCGCTGCCATTCCCCTCGTGCGCTCGTCCTGCCTCGTCGCGATTCACGCTAGCCTTGGGCTGGTCGCTGCCATCAGGCCGCGCGGTAGTGCTCCTCAGCCGAGGGGGCAGCAGCTTGTCGATCTCGTCGTCGGAGAAGGTCAACTCCTCCAACTGTTGCAGCGCCTTTTGAGCCTCCGTATACGCTCGAACCGTCGTACTGGGTGCTCCGGCGTAGACGGCGTGCAATTGCTCGAGAAGCGCGTCGCGCCGCAATCGAATGTTCTCGACGGACTCATCCCCAACTCGCAGATCTGTGATGAGCGATAGGTATTCCTCGCGGATGAGCCATAGCTCCGCTCCGGACTGGCGGTGCTTCTGCGCGAGCCTACCGAGGTCGTAGTCCTTGGTGTATGTATTCAACGCGACGAGCGTCGCAGAAACGACGAGACCGACGGCCGTGCCGACATCCCCGGTTCCGAAGAACGCGGAAATGAAGCTCCCCGTCGTCACGGACGCGAGAATGATCTGCGCGAGCTTGATCCTGGACAGCCTCGTCAGAAGGAGGTCCGCGCACTTCTCATGCGCCTTGTGGGAATAGACGACGCGCCCATAGCAGTCGCGCAGTTGCGCTTCGATGTAGTCTCTGGAATCCATGGGCGTTTCAGCTCGGGAATGAGGTGCCAAAGATCTCCCTCCACTTCTGTTTCGCCGACCACTCCCGCTTCGGATCGGCCGTCTCGTGCTCGATGGCCTCGCATGCCAGGTTGTAGCCGCGTCTTGCCTTGTACTGGAACTGACCTTTGGGGCCGTACACCCGTTGGCCGCTCCCGGGGGCCTTCCAATACTGCTGTTCTTTGTCCTGGCGGGCCACGAAATCGAAGAAGTCGCGGCACATCCAGTCGTAGTAGAGGTAGGACTTGTCGCGGTACTTCCACGAACCGATGAACTGATACGCCAGCGTGTCAATGAGAAGGCCACCGATGGGCACGGCCATCTTGGTCTTCCAAGCCCGCATCATTCGGCACAGCGGGATCAGGTTGCCATTGCAGGCATCGTTGCGGGTGCGAATAGCCTCGATCTCCGGTCTCGGGTTCGTCTTCTTCCAGCTCCCGCCGCCGTTCGAGTCGGGGTAGGTGTAGCTGCCGTCCTTGTTGGTGAAGGCGGGAACGAGATCGAACCTGATGGAATCCCCGAAGGAAACCACGATCACTTGGCCGTCCGCCCCGATGTCCGTAGCGGGGTAGGTCTTTCTGACCGACGCGCGGACGGCTTGCAGCAGCGCGGATTGGCCATTGCCGACGTGGCTGTCGTACTGCTGGTAGACCGAGTAGGGCAACTGGAAGATCATGTCCACGTCGCTCGTACCATGAATGGCTGTATTGCGGCCGTACGAGCCGACCTGGAGGCTATGCGCGGTGTCCGATGTCGTTGTCCAGAAGTCGGTATTCAGCCGTCGGGTGATACTCTTGTATCGGCTGGAGATCGTCGCTCCGTTCCTGACCTGTATGTTACCGCAGAACGTGCTGAACCAGGCGGCGAGCCCCATCAGAGAGCCCCCAGCTCTTCGAGATCCCCGCGAGTCTGTTTGAGTGCGCCACGGTAACGCCCCAGGGACTCCAGTTTCTTCTCAAGATCGAGCTGGATGTCAGCGTCGTCAGCGGTCGTGAAGTCCTCCTCGAACAGTTGCCCGACGATCCCGCTCTCAACGGCCATGTCCTCGTGGAGCTTCATTCCAGCGTCGCCTTCGAGGATGCCCGCGGGCGGGTCGGGATCCTTCCGGGCCGTGACCTCCTCCCAGAACTTCTGATCGTCGCTCTACTTGGCCTCACTCCTTGCCTGCCTTGTCGAATGTTCCCGAGTCTCTTGGTGGAGGGAGAGGAGTTGATGGAACATCACTGGCATCTGCCGTAGGACCAAGAGAGCCGCCACCCGCCCTATCGAAGCGTTCGCCACGTCCGCCCGACTTCTCCTCCCGTTGGGACGAGAGCACGGTAGGAGGGGTGTCGGGTTGGGGTCAACTTCCCGCGATTCCGGAGGCTCGAGCGTCGGAGCCCGTTGCTTCCCCTAGGGCAAGAGCGGGAGCGCCACGTCGTGGGTGCCGTCGGGCCAGTGCAGCGGGGGGCAGTCGACGCGGTTCCACGCCTCGGGCCAAGCCGCGTCGTGGCCAGCGTCGGCCCAGCCGGACACGGCGTGCCGGGGTTCGCAGAGGTAGTCGGCGCCGAACGGATAGCTGGTGTGGAGCCGCAACTCCCAGCCGCCGTCGGAGGCGGGGCGGAGGAGCGCCTTGGTGGTGGCCCCGGCGCGGGCGAGCAACGGCGTCGCAGCGGGCGTCGGCGAGTGCGCGCGCCACAGCCCCGGCGGCGGCGGAGTCCCCGCCATCGCGCCGCAGGGGCTCCGGATCGAGATCCCAATCGCCTCTTGCTGGCTCGCCCAAGGGGGAAGTCTCAGCCACAGGGTGTCACATCACCGAAGTCACGCGGGCGTTGCGCGCGCTCTCCGGGTCTTGAGGCGGCATCGGACGGCGGCCTGAATCTCGGACGGATCGAGGACTTCGCATACACGGTCCCACACCGCTGGTCTCGGCTTGCTTCGTACACCTGCCGCTGCGTTGTGGTGCGTGAGCAACTCCAGCGCCTCGTCGCGCCAAAGCAACTCGACCAACGCACGCGGATCCTGGTCGGGATTCCTGGCGGCGGGGCGAATCGGATCAATCGCGATGCCCCCGGCGCCGGCACGAACCAGGAGCACGCCCCACCACCCGGGGACGAGTTGCAGATACCTCTGGAGCGCCGGCCGCACCTCCGGGTCTCGGATTGCGGATTCCCGGATCCGGGATCCGGTGGCTTGCTCGCTCCGGATCAGAAACGCTGCTCCGCGGCCGGCTCCACCCACACCCGGTAGTTCCGGGCGGGGAAGAACTGGCCGGCCTGCTCCCTGGTCAGCCCCTCGAGGCTCAGCATCGAGGCCGTGCCCTCGCCCTCCGGGGACGCCACGAGTTTGACGCACCAGCCGTCATCCTCGGATGACTTCTGAACGGACGACGGAACGAAGGTCATGTCCGGCGTGTTGAGCATTGTCACGGGTGCTACTCCTTCGGGTCGGGGAGAATGGCGACCGCTTTGCGCTCGTCGATCACCGCCCGAATCTCCTCCGCCTGGATCTGCTGCCGCTGCCCGACGAGTGCGTCCTTGAGAACGTCGTTTGCCACCCGCGCCACGTCCGCGAAGCTCAGGCCCACTGCCCGCCACGCGAGGTCGCCCCACGTGATGTCCTGCGAAGCGCGCGGACCAACCCGCGTCTTCAACAGCTCGGCGATTTGGTCCTCGTCCGGCATCTCGAAGTGAAGGATGTCGTCAAAGCGGCGGAAGAGCGCCTGGTCGAGTACGCTCGGATGATTGGTCGCGGCCATCACGATGCTGTGCGAGTCGTCCTGCTCGATCATTTGGAGGAAGCTGTTCAGCACCCGCCGGATCTCGCCCACGTCGTTGGCGATCCCGCGTTCCGAGCCGATGGCGTCGAACTCGTCAAAGAAGTAAACGCCTCGTGTCTGGCCGGTGGCGTCGAAGATCTGCCGCAGCTTGGCCGCGGTCTCTCCCATGAACCTGGTGATCAGGCCGTCAAGCCGAACCTGGAGCAGGGGGAGACCGAGTTCTCCCGCCAGGACGGATGCGGAAAGCGTCTTCCCGGTACCCGGAGGGCCCACGAGCAGGAGCTTGCGCCTCGGCGAGAGGCCGTGATCCAGGATCTGGCTGGCGTGGCGCTGCTCACGAATGATTCGGTCGATGCGACTCGCCAGGGCCTTCCCGAGGATCATGTCCCCCAACCGTGCCTTGGGGAACGAAGCTTCGAGCAGGTTGGCCAGTTCGCCGCGCGGTCGACCGATCGGCACCGGGGATCCAGCCCCACGTCGGCTCTTGGCCTTGTCGATAATGTCGCGGAGTTCGGTGGCCAGTTTGCCGTGCCCAACCTTCGCTTCGTGGGCGGCAACCTGCATGGCGACCGAGATGAATCGGTCGTCGTCGCCTTCCAGATGCGACCTCAGCAACGCCTTGAGCTGCTCGGCACTGGCCATGGAAGCCTCCGGTTCGGCTGGCGGAAATCGCGTCGCTCGGCGACGTAGCGATTCGGGTGACCCTATTATATCACGGCGATGGGTATCTGCATCGTGCCCTTCCCGAGGTCCTGCGTCGCATCCTCTCCGAGGACCATCGTTCCATCGGTTGACGTATTGTCACAATTTACGCCATTTGTCAACCGTCGTTTACGCGAACGAAAGGAGAGAACGGCATGTTTGGACGACGGCTACGGCTCGCCCGCAAACGCGCCGGCCTTTCCATGCGCGCGCTGGCCGAGCGGATGGATCCGAGGATCACCGCTCAGGCCATCAGCAAGTACGAGACCGGGAAGATGATGCCCCGTTCGGCGGTCCTGGTCGGTCTCGCGAAGGCCCTCGACGTCTCGGTGGACTTCCTCATGAGTTCCCAGGTTGAGATCCTCGACGGCCTTGAGTTCCGGAAGCACTCCGGCACCTCCGCCCGGGATCGCGCCAGAGCCGAAGCCGTGCTGATCGACAACCTCGAGCGATACCTGACCATCGAGGAGATCCTCGGCATTCCGCCTGCGAGCGATCGTTTTGAAGGCCGTCGTTGTGGCAGCGTTGCCGAGGCCGAAGAGATCGACGGCATGGCCGACGAACTCCGCAACGCGTGGGACCTCGGCCTCGATCCCGTGCCCAACCTGTGCGGCCTCCTCGATGAGAAAGGGATCAAGGTGATCGAAGACGATCTCCCGGCGCGCATCAGCGGCTTGGCCTGCCAGGTCCTGCGAGGGGGCAAGCCGGTCGCCGACGCCGTCCTCGTATCGAGTCGGGCCAACGTCGAGCGGAAACGCCTCACCCTGGCCCACGACCTCGCGCACAGGATGATCCGTGCCACCGGCAACCCAGCCATCAAGCTGGAAGCTGCGATGAACCGCTTCGCGGTCGCCTTCCTCGTCCCGGGTCGGCATCTCCGTGAGAGAGCCGGTGAGGGACGTCGCCGGATCACTTACTGTGAGATCATCCGCCTCAAACACACGTACGGGGTGTCGGCGGCCGCCATGCTCGTACGTCTCGGCCAGGTCGGCGCTCTGACCCCTGCCGCGGTCCGACGCGCATTTCGAACCTTCGCCCGCTCCTGGCGGAAGACTGAACCGGAACCCCTCGAGGGCAACGAAGGATTCGCGGCGTTCGAGAAGCCCCAGCGCTTCAGGAGCCTTGTCTGCCGCGCGGTCGGCGAAGAGCTGATCTCGCCGATCCGGGCGGCCACTCTCCTCAACGAATCCCTCGACGTGGTCGAGCGGCAGATCGCCGGTCCCGCCAACCGGTGACCGGCCGAGGTGGCGCCGGGCCGACATCACTTGATGATTGCTTCAGCCTGAGCACGGAAGCCGGCTACGCCCCTCTCGAGCACTTCAGGCAGCGGCGAGTGTGCCCGCAGGGTCGTCGCCAGGTCGAGGTTGATCCAGCCAATGGTCTCGAGGATGTCCTGATGACTTCGGTTGAGCTTCCGGTCCCAAACGGACTCATGGTGAGAAACGCGGTTACGCAGGTCGCGGAGCGGATCCAAGGCGTGGAAGATCTGGCTGCGTGTGCGCTGGGCTTTGGGTAGATGCGGGAATCCCCTCGTTGCCAGTTCGGGCCAGAGGCTGGACCGGCCGGCACGCCCTTGGTCATATGGCTTCTTGCACAGGCTCACCCAGAAACCAAACCCCAGAGCGGAGACAAGCCGGCCTTCGGTCATCGGACGGCTCCGGCTCGCGATCGTACTCTTCGCCGTCTCGACGGCCTGACGCTCGCGGTTGGCAAGCAGCGAGGGTTGGGCGTCGAGCCAACACGGGACCTTATCAAAACGGAGCGTCGCCTGATCCACGATCCTTCCGGAAATCCTTAAGAGGTGGTTCCGGACGGTAATCTCAAGGGTATGAAGCGCCGGTTGGAGGGCGCTGCACAGCGCCAGGTTCCACAGGTATCTCGCCACGCTGTCGACTTCGTCGATGTCGTCAGGCAGGGCGTAGGCGCTCAGCCGCTCCGCCGAGAGCGCACTTCGAAGGCTTCCGATGGATAGCATGACAACTCCACAAGTTGCGTTTTGGGTGGGATCTGACGATACTTCGCGCATACGTCTCAGGTCGTCCTCTACTGCACAGAACCTTCGGGCGCAGCAAGGCGCTGAGATAAGAGCCCCGAGGCCGTTTGGTCCTCGGGGCTCTTGGTTAAAGGTGGGTTCGCTTAGTGTGGGTCGTCGCGGCCCCCAACCTCCAGGCGCAGGTTCAGCGCCCTTTGCGGCGACGTGGGGTCGATGGTCAGGGTCGTAACGCGACCCGGAAACACGTCGGCGAGGCTCAGCGCAGCTTCGAGCGCGTCCCGGTCCACGTCTTCGTCGCTGCCGAGCACCACCAGCTCAATCGGGACGCCGGAGGGCAGCCAGCACACTCGGTAGAAGCCGGTCGAGCTGCTTTTTTCCGTCCAGCGGCTGCGCTGTTCCTCGAGGTTGATGGTGCGCGGATCCCGGACCCTGGCGAAGTGGCGGGGGTCGTATGCCCTCGTCAGCAGGTGAAGCGTCGCGTCCTCGATCGGGTTTCCGTCCGTGTCCGTCACCGTCCCGGTGAGGATGCCCGTTTGCCAGACTGCGGTGCCGGCGGCGGAGACCATGGGAACGCCGGGTGGGCCATTTCGACCGCAGACCGCGGAGAGGACATCGCTCAGCGGGGGCGCTTCGAACCGGACCTCGACCCGGCTGTCGACGTCCGGTCCCATTTCCACCTCGACGGGCTCGGATTCGTACCACAGCGGCTCCAGGTACGGATGCGTGAATTGGAGCGCGTAGGTGCCGGCGCCCAGGCGGTCCAGCTCGAATCGGCCTTCGGCATCGGTTTCCGTCTCCGTGCCGGATCCCCGCACGTAGACGCGCGCGTTTGGCAGTCCGACGCCGAGCGAGTCGACGACGGTCCCCGCGACGCGCCTCCCCCGGTGTCCTTCAAAGACCACGCCCGCGTCGCCATGCGCCCGAAGCACTTCGCCGTGCGTGATGGCGACGCCCTCCAGGGTGGCCGTGGGCTGGCCCGTGAGCGGGTGCTCGGCCTCGCCCGCCGTGAACATCCGGATGTTCCACGAGGTGACGATCCAGGTGCCGTCCGGGAGGCCGCGAAAGCTCACGGTGCCGCCGGGAGACGCATCCATCAGCCACTCGGGCACGGGGAGGTTCACGTAGCGGTAGTCCACCCGCTGGAGTTCCGCGGTCGCCGCATCGAGCCACATCGTTCCCGCGATGTCCGCCACGTTCCGGTCCGGCAGGGGCTCGAACTCCAACCCGACGAGTCCGCTGACTCCGGACCGGATCCGCAGGCAGTGGGTGTCGAGAAACGGATCGGAGAGAAGAACGCCGGCGTCGGGACCCCAGAAATCCGACGCCTCGGCCGAGAACCTCGCGAATCCTCCGTGCACGAGAGAGTCGGCTGAACGGGCGACGTACGGTACGGGCACGAGGGCCTGCCCATAGGCTCGATCCTCGGCCTCCACCCTGCGTCCGTCCTGGTCGAGAAACCGCTTGATGCCCAGCATCTCGTACCGGTAGAGGCCTCGCTCCTGCGTCCAGCTCGCCGCCGCGAGCGCCTTGCGCGCCTCGTCCCAGACTCTGGCGACGGCCAGCCCCTCCTCGGGGCGCAGATGGCACTGGGGACGGACGGACACGCTGATTTCCGCCAGCGAAATCGCCTCGATGGGCGCGGCCATCTGCACCGTCAGGGTGTCGCGGGTGGAGATCCTGAAGAATGCCGAGTGCGTGGTCCCATACCCGATCCGCTCGGCGCGCAACCGGTATTCGCCGGGGGCGGGGACCCGCAACTCGAACACACCCGTACCGCTCCGCGTAAGCATCCGCGCGACGCCGCGGCCGTCCCGGCCCACCAGGGTGATCATCGCCCCCGCAATGGCCGCGCTGTCCCCATCGTCAACGAGCCTGCCACGCACCACCTGGCCCTGCACGGCCGACGCAACCGCACTCTGGAGCACGACCAGCGCGACCGTCGCGATCGTCAGCCGGACCCTGCCGCGGTCGGCGGGCACGGTGCCTACGCCTCTCGTGTGAGCCTCGGGTCAGCGTGCGATCTCCCCATGCCGGGGATGCTATGCCCGCAGCCGGTACAACCCAACCCTGAAGCTGGACTCCCCAGGCCCGTTCGAAACCATGGGCGCGGATCGGCCATGGTCCGGTCGGCGCCGCGGACGCTGATGATGGACGGTTGAGACTCCGGCGGACCCTTGTGCTACAGGCGGGGTTAGGCAGGTTCGGCAGCTGATCCTCAAGTACAAGTTGGGAGCGGACGACTGATGTACAAGTACGCGATCATTCTCTACTGGAGCGACGAAGGTCAGGCTTTCGTCGCCGAGGCGCCCGAGTTGCCCGGGTGCATGGCGCACGGAGACGATCACGAGAGCGCCTTGAGCAACATCAAGGATGCGATGCAGTTCTGGATCGACCGGGCACGGGAGTTGGGACGGCCCGTACCGGAACCCAAGGGCGAGCGCCTGATGCCGGCTTGACCGACTCAGCACTACACCTCGTTAGCTCTTCCCCCCACGAATACACATCTATCGTCCTTCGCCGTCCGTTTCCGTCTCCGTGCCGGATCCCTGCACGTAGGCACGGGCGTTCGGCAGTCCGACGCCAAACGAGTCGACGACGGTCCCCACGACGCGCCTCCCCCCGGTGTCCTTCGAAGACCACGCCCGCGTCGCCATGAGCCAGAAGCACGCGGCCCTCGATGGGCGCGGCCATCTGCACCGTCAGGGCGTCGCGCGTGGAGATCCTGAAGAATGCCCGATCTCCATGGTCCGGTCGGCGCCGCAAGACACTGATGATGGGCGGTTGAGACTCCGGCGGATCCTCGTGTTACAGCCGGTCGGGCTCCGAAGGCACGCTTCCCGGTGCCGGAGCCGCTACCCCTGCAACCAGCATGTGAGGATCCAGCGTGAACACACCATCTCGGGTCACGGCTCCGCTCTCGCGGGCCATGGAGCGGCCGATTTGCACCCCGGCAAGCGACGTCGTATCGTGCCTTCAGCCGATGACCCGTCGGTCCACCGCCCAGAGAGGGATTACGGGGACCGACAATTTCGACCCCAGGGGCGCTGATCAACCATCAGCGCCCCTGTTTGCATCAGGCTACTCGGCATGAGCCTGCCTCATGTCGCAGCCAACGTCTCGCGCCATCGTGTAAGAGTGTTCGTGGATTTCTGGAACTACGAGCTCTCCATGAGGGCTCGCGACCCAAGATTCAGGGCGGATTGGTCGAGACTGGGGCCGGTTCTTTCGCGTGCTGCCGTCGAGGTGGTCGATGCAGCCTCCAGGGACGAGTACCAGGGGCTGAACTTCTACAGCTCCTACAACAAATCCACGGACCGAGAGCTCCATCGCTGGGCAACCGGAGTCGTGGCTGGGTTCCTTGGCGTGAGCGTCTCGATGGTCCCCCGTCAGAAGAAGCGGTCGCCACCAAAATGTCCGACGCGCCATGAGGCGATAGGTCGATGCCCTGCCTGTGGCGCTGACATGCGGGGCACCGAGGAGAAAGGTCTCGACGTTCGCATGGCCACCGACATGATCAGTCTCGCATGGGTCGACAACTACGACATCGCAGGTACTCATCTGATCCTCCGGCGCCGCTACGGGCCGATTCGTGCCAGCCGATATGGGCGGGGGTACCTACCTTGTGGGCTGGCGGCGGTCGGTGGACCGGACGCGGAATGAAGAGGGAGAAGGAGGCGCAGTGCTCGATCATCCAGTAGTCGACGTGGCCCTCGGCCTCATGCTGCTCTACAGCGTGCTGAGCCTCGTCGCCTCGGTCGTCAAGGAGTGGGTTTCCACCCTGTTCTCGCTGCGGGCGAAGAACCTCCGGAAGGGGATCGGAACCCTGATCGGCAACGATTACGGCGAGCGGCTCTACGGACACCCGCTGGTCAACACGCTGGCGAAGGGCAAGAAGATGCCGTCGTACATCGGAAGCGACACCTTCGCCTCGGCGCTGGTGGACCTGCTCGCGCAGGATGAGGACGGCAATCTCGTGGTGACCATGGAGGACAAGGCGGCCGAGTTGGTGGATCGGGTCGAAGACGACTCGGAGCTCAAGGCGCCTCTCCGGGCGATGACCCACCTGGGCGCGGAGAAGGTGGACGACCTGCGGCGCCAGGTCGCCGGGTGGTTTGACGAGGGGATGAACCGGGTGTCGGGTTGGTATCGCCGGCAGACGCAACTGATCATCTTCGCGATCGGCGCCGTCGTGGCCGTGTCGGCGAACGCGAGCACCGTGCACGTCGTGCAGGACCTCTGGCGGGATGACGCGCTCCGGTATGAGATCGCCCAAAAGGCGGTTGCCGCGGCCGGCACCGCGAGCGCGGACTCCGTGCAGGTCGCGGACGCGATTCTCCAGTCCTTTCCGCTAGGGTGGGAGGACGAAGATCCGTTCCGCGTGCGGGATGACGTGCAGGATTGGGATGCGTCGACTTGGATTAGCCATGTTTTCGGGTGGCTCTTCACTGCGGCAGCGGTGTCGCTTGGCGCTCCGTTCTGGTTCGATCTCCTTAGTCAGGTGGCGAAGCTGCGAGGCACGGGGAAGAGGCCGGACCGAGGGTGAGTGAAGTCGCCGAAGTGCTGACCGTGGCCGAAGACGTGTGGGCCGTCGTACGTAGGCTGCGGGAGCGTCCCCGCTTGACCTCCGGGCGCGGGACAACAACCCGGAGGTCTGGTGTCCAGCTGTTGGGGGTCGAGGTCCTGAACGACCACGTGCTGCCCTTCTTTGTGAAGATCGAGACGATCCTGAGCGACGAACAGGTTCATGGAGCGCTTCCACCCCACGCTCCTGGACGAGCACCTCAAGGTGAACGGGCGAACGACCTGGTACGAGTCCGTCGAGAAGATGCACGCGGATCTGGACGCCTACCTCGAGACCTACCACCGGAACCGGCCGCACCGCAGCCGCGGCATGGACGGGAGAACGCCGTATCAGGTCTTCAAGACCGGAATCCGGAAGCCCCGCAGCCGGAAGAAGTCAACCGGAAAAGAGGTGAAGACGGTAGCCTGAAGCGCTGACCTCGGCGAAGCCGCGGGTCGCGTGAATACCATACTTGTACATCTTGCCGGACATCACGAGGAACTGAGGTTGAGCGTCACGTGTTCGTCACCGTCCGGGCATTCCACGCGCAGCGTACGGTTCACGGCTGTCCACAGACTCGCATGCGGTCGAAATGTCGAAATCAGGTAGGCACCAAGCGCCCGCAGATGAAATGCGTGTTCCCATCCTTTGCACATCAGGTCGGTCGCTGCCTCAACTTCCTCATGCGATCCCCCACGCGAGATAGCCTGATCCAGTCGTTCCGCGCCGCGAACCATTTTTGACCAGCGCCTTTGTGTGCCAGGATTAATTCTTGCCAGCTCGCCCACCGTCCACCAATGCTTCATCTGGCGCTCGGCGCCGGCGAGTCCCGCGAGTTCGTCACGTTCCAAGCGGCTCAAGCGTCCGGCGCTTCCCGACCGTCGGTACCCCTTGACGGTTGCGTAGGCCTTGTTGGCAAGGGTCCGTGCAGACATCCCTGGGTCTTGCAGATATTCCTGCCACAGTTCGCCATACAAGGCCTGTCGAACGCGAGGATCAGATCGTCCGCTCTCATTTGACCATGGAACAGCCCGACCAAGGGCGAAGCCGAAACTCCGTGCGTCGCCTGCGGCAAGGAGTTTGAGCAGAAGTCTGAACGCGGAATCGTCCAGCGTCACATGAAAAGAGAATTCCACGTCGCGTCGACCTTTAACTGTGCCCGCAAGGCGTTTTCTCGCGTCTCCCGTGCCGTCGACAGGCACCATGCCCCACAGAACTCCCAAATCGACAAGTCGCCCGATGTCCCGCCCGGAAGCCACCGCCTCATGATACTGCATGAGCAGGTGCAGAGAATAGTCGAGGGATGCAGCTGGAGGATTCATGCCGTCGGTCCAACTACGGGACTTTGCAGCCAGCGTCGTCTTCCACTCATATGTGTCGTCGCCCCACTGCCCCGTGTATCCGTTAACGGCTAGGAAACAGTAGCGGCTGGCTATGTGTGCATGGTCCCGTCGCGTCGTCAACTTCCTTTCCCGAACGTTCCAGCTCTTCCCCCCCATCGCAAACACGTCGCCCAGGCTCAACGACACGCCCCAAGACTTCTTGACCTTCGTCGTCTCTTGTCTGAGGAAACGGTGGATCGTCACGCCGTGAGCCGGACCCAGCTTCAGGATGGAGTCAAAGCTCAGGGTCAGTGCCGCCCTGTGGAAACTCGAGAACTGCTCCTGTCGTCCGGCCAGATCGATCGACGCTTCCAGCACCGTATCGTTGGTCTCGATCCGGCTGTATTCGAAATCGATTGCAAACTTGACCTTCTCTTGGGCGGCCTTCCTGACGGTATCGATCGTCTCGGACTTCAGTTCCTCGATACGCTTCGCGAGAGCCGCCACCCGCTCTTGGGCGTCCTCGAGCCTCAACCGAGCCAGGAGCCGTTCGACGATCTGCCGGTCTCCCTCGTTCAGCGCTTCCAGCGAGGGAGCCTTAAGGAGCCCCTCGATCTGCTCTAGGCCCATTCCGAGAAGACCTTCCAGTAGCGCCTTTCCTACTTCCTCCACCTGCTCGTCATTGGCGAATCCTACGACCACTCCTGCAGCGACATCTGCCGTCCGTTCTTCGCGTGCCGACTTGCTTATCCTAAGCGCGATCTCTTTTTCGCCTACTCGCGTGAACACTATCAGAAAATGATCTCGGATACTGAAAGCGCATTGAGCGCGTAGGCTCGTCCGGAGATCGACGCCGAAGTCCTCCCCGTCTTTCAGGAACTTGCTGAGTATGCCGATATGACTCGTCAGGACATCCGACCACTCGAGGCTGACCGATCCACTCAGGGTCCCGGTCACTTCCATCGCAAGCGCGTCTCCCTCGCCAAGTAACCGGATGTCCGATTCACACAGGACGAAACGGGCTCCGAGGATGTCCCCGGCTAGCGCTTCGAGAACGCTCTCTGAAGCCTTGTGACACCGGTAATCGTGGAAGATCACCGACATATTGGCCTTCCCGGTGCTTGCGACTCCGAAATCGCGGGCTTCGAAACTGCCGGTGACCTTCATGTCGGCACTGGTGCGGTACACCAGCCACGCAGAGTCCGCCGCGAAGGTGATCGGCGGTCGGACTCTGAAGTCATCAACTCTTTCCGCGACAGAGGGATCGTCTGCCGGAGTTACTGGGGCCAGAGGTGGCCCGAACAGGCCGGCGGGATCCGCATCACTGGGCGAATTGAACACAGCAATGTTGGCCTGCCCCCTAACTGTGAACATGGAGTCATCATGGGCAATCGGTATTTCCTCTTCGAGAGACCCTTCTACGAGTGTGATTGGGAGGGTGGGATCCCGCAGCGCCTTCGCTCCGTGTTGAACCAGCGCCGAAGCGATGCCGCCCACAGCGAGTTTAGACATAGTACACTCGTTCCGTTGTAGCAGGTTGAAGTCCATGCCGTCGCACGACGAGCAAGCGGTGTCGGGAGTTGGAGCAACAGAATGGTGCAAACAGGGATCGGCGTGCACCTGGTGCGGTGGTGTGTGTCGGACCATTAGAGATCGAACAAACCAACGACGAGGGCCTACGGGCCCGGCGGTGCCAAGGCATGATCCAACTGTACCCTGCGGCGGGGGATCCCACCCTCGCGCGAACTGGCTGCGATGGTGTATCGCCCCGGTCTCTCCGACAGCTCCCGCCACTTCGTGCACGGGGCCGGGCCGCGTTCACGGCCACGGCCTCGGCTTGTTCAGGAGGACGGAGCATCGGGCTCTTACGGTCGGCGCCTCCGGGTGGCGGAGACCGATCGTCTCCGTAGAACTCTCCTCACCCTCGATGTACGAAATGATCCAGGCGATGACGTCGCCCAAGTCACGGGCGCACTCGATTGCCCTCCCACTCAGCTCGTCGTTCACATATGGAGATTCTTTGACGTTTCCGTTCGAAAACCACCACGTCCAGATGCCCTGCCACTCACCGATGACGTAGGATCCTTCAGCCACGTCGCCGTCCGAGAACCGAATGACCCAGTTACCGTGCCCCTTGCCGTCGATGTAGGCACCTTGCGCAGTCTGTTGTCCATCGTCGTAGCGCCAATGAACCGTTCCCGTTCCTTGCGCATAGCCGGCAAAGCACTCGCCGCTCCATGTGACCGTTGCGCCCGTGTGGAGACCCTCGTTCCAGAGATGGCACCCGGGCTGGTTGGCCACTTCCATCCAGCACTCCGAGCCCACGGGTTTGCCGGCGCACGTCTCAAGGTCGACCGAGGGGGGCGCGGCGGTACTCGAGCTACCGCCAACTCGGGAGTCCGGTTGGCCGAGTCGCGCAGTGCCCGGCTCGCTTGCCGCACCGGGGACCGCGCCCGCGCTGACGACCCAGCTCTCCGCGACCAGCACCTCGTACCCGCTTCGGTCGGCGTACGTCGAGAAGCGGGCGTCGAGCCTCGTCGCGTTCTCCTCGGCCGCCTGGGCGCTCGTGCCGTAGCCCACCGCGAACGCCTGGAACCTGGGGTCGTCCGGGTCCAGCGTCAGGTCGCGCCGGATCGCCCCGGTGTACCGGATGATCACGACGTGGCTGTCGCCGGGGTTCGACCAGAGGCACGACGCCTCCGCAACGTCCCCCAACTCGGCGACAAGGGACTGCTCCATCCCCTGCCGATCATCGATCGGGACGCCGAGCCGGTAGACGACCGCCACGTCTTCCGTGATGACGCGCCGGACGGGGCCTGAACTCTCGAGGGTCTGCCGTTCGCTTCCCACGCACACGACGGTCGCCGAGGCGGACTGCGCGGCGGCGGGTACCGAACCCGCGATCAGCAGGCTGCCGGCCAGCAGTGCGGGCACGCATGCACTGCCGCGGGTCTGCGGTTGAAGGGGCATCACCGACATCTCTCCCGCCTTCTCGATTTCGGTGGTCGCACAGTCTTTATGAAAATAGCGCGTTTTTCATGCACCGGGCGTGTACAAATGCATGATTTTCATGTTCGTACTGTGAATCGCGCCCGCGCGACCACGGGCGATACGCCCTGTGGAGAGGGCGCTGGAGGACCGGAGCCCGCCGGTTGCTACGGGTTCTCGCCGGACTCCGGCTCGGGCATGCGGTAGCCTACGGCGCGCTCGGTGAGGATGTATGAGGGGTCCGCCGCGTCGTCCCCCAGCTTGTGGCGGAGCTTCCTCACGTACGTTCGGACGGGCCCCGGTTTGCCCCCGCCGCGCCGGTTCCACACCTGACGCAGCAGCGCCTCGTAGGTCACCACGCGTCCCGCGTTGCGCGAGAGGACGCTGAGCAGGTCGTACTCCTTGGCGGTCAGCTTGAGGGTGCAGCCCGCCAGGGTCACCCGCCGGCGGTCGTACGAGATTCGGAGGTCGCCGAGAACGAAGGCCTCGGGCTCGGCCTGCCGCCGGAGCGCCGCGCGCACCCGCGCCGTCAGTTCGGTGGGGGAAAACGGCTTGACGATGTAGTCGGCCGCCCCGAGTTCGAGCGCCTTGGCGATGGTCTCGTCGTTGCCGTAGCCGGATATGAAGATCACGGGCAGGTCGGAGAGTTCGGGCATGCGCTTCATTAGTTCGATGCCGTCCGTGCCGGGAAGGATCAGGTCGAGAAGGACGAGATCGGGCCTCTCGGTCTCGAGCAGGTGCGACAGTTCGCGCGGGTCGGCTGTTGCGAGCGGCGTGAAGCCCGCCGCGCCGAGCGCGTCGCGGACGAAGCGCAGCATCTGCGGATCGTCGTCGACCACGAGGACGCGGGCGCGGCCGTCCGGGGTGGCCCGCACGCCGCCACCCGCGTGGACGGCCTCGACCGTGCCCGCGGCCACCGGAAGCGTGAAGGTGAAGCGCGCGCCGAGACCCGGCCCTCCGCTCTCCGCCCTGATGCGGCCGCCGTGCGCCTCGACGAGACCCTTGCAGATCGCCAGTCCAAGCCCGGTGCCTCCCATGAGGCCGGGGCGCTTCCGGAAGAGGTGCGGCAACTCGTCGGGTGCGATCCCGCGCCCCTCGTCGCTGACCGAAATCGCGACGTGCATGCCCTCGCGCGCCGCCTCGACCCGGATCGGCGATGTCTCGGGCGCGTGGCGGGCCGCGTTCGAGAACAGGTTGTTCAGCACCTGCTCGATGCGCCCGCGGTCGGCCATCGCGCCGGGAAGGTCGGGCGGCAGGTCGACGAGCACGGGGTGCCGGCTCCCGCCGCTCAGGAAGGTCGTGCGGGCCCGGTCCACGAGCGCCGCCACGCTTGTGGGCTCGGGCGCCACGGTGAGCGTGCCCGCCTCGATGCTCCCCGCGTCCAGCAGGTTCGCGACCAGGCCCCGCATGTGGTTCGCCTGCCCGTTGATGAGGCGGAAGAACTGGACCATCTCCGCCCGGGACGCGGGTGGCGAGGCCTCGAGCACGGTCCCGGCCGAGCCCTTGATCGAGGCGAGCGGAGCGCGCAACTCGTGGCTCACCATCCTCAGGAAGTCCGCCCGCTGACGCTCCAGTTCCTCGAACGGAGCCAGGTCCTGCATCGTGACGACGACGGAGACGGCCTCGCCGGAGTCTTCGGCATGGAGCGGCGTCACGTTGATCAGCAGCCGCACGCTCCGGCCGTCGGGCACCGAGAGTTCGATCTCTTCGGCCCGCATCCCCGTGGCGTTCTTCAGGTGCTCGGCCAGCGGAAAGTCCGCCAGCGAGAACTCGCGCCCGTCCTCACGTCGGCACGTCAGCACCTCCAATAGCTGCTCCGGCGGGGAGCCCGGCGTGCGGATCGCCTCGGCCATGCGGTGCGCCTCGCGGTTGATCGACGCAATCCGACCGGTGCCGGGGTCGAACACCGCCACGCCAAACGGCGAGGTCTCGACCAGGGCCTCCAGGTCCGCCCGTGCGCGTTGCACGTCGCGGTGCGTGCGCGCGTTGGCGATCGCAGCCGCGGCCTGCGAAGCGAACAGCACCATGATCTCCTCCGTCCTCGCCCGTGTACGTCTCGTCGTTCTCCTTGTCGCCGAGAAAGAAATGGCCGAGATGCTCGCCTCGGTGGTGCATCGGTGCGCCCTGCATCGTCTTCGTGAACCACGGGGCCACGGGCAGGTCCAGAGAGGTCAGGTAGGCGGGAACATCCGCTTGGCGGAACGGTTCGGAAAGGTCTCGGAGATGCTCGAAGAACCGGGGGCCTTCGGGCCACGTCACCAGCTCCTGGAGCACTTCGGGCGTGAAACCGGAGCTCAGGAAGTCCACGAGCCGGCCGCGTCCGTCGATCGTCGTGATGATGCCCTTGCGGCTGCCGGTCAGCGCCCGCGCGCCATCGATGACCTCCTGGAGCACCGTGTCCAGATCGAGGCTCGAGCTGATGCGCAGCACCGCACCGCTCAGCCGGGCGAAGCGGTCCTTGAGCGCCCGGTTCTCGCGCCTCAGCTCTTCGACGTGGGTCATGCGTCTTATCTGCGGAAAATGGTGGAGTCTGCATGAATACATCTTTCCGACACAAAAATAGCGCCGTCGTGCACGTTCCGTCTACGCAAAACGCCTTATCTTCCGAAGAGATGTTCTGCTCTGACGGCAGGTCGCCTTGTACTGGCCTGACACCTCCAGGACCAGCGAGACGATGACCGCAACGGCGATAGAGGAGGAGGGCGTGCGCGGATTACACCGCTGGGGTCGGGGCGACGTACCCCCCCGTCCTGGAGCGGTGGCGTCACTGGTCGTCCTTTCGGCAGTGGCCTGCGGGGGCGAGGAGCCGGTCGCGCCTCCGCCCCCGCCGCCGCCTGCTCCCGTGCCAACCACGATCACGGTGGTGCCCGCTTCGGCGACCCTGTACTCGATCGGAGTCGAGACCGGCCTCCACGCGACGGTGCGTGACCAGAACGACCAGGTCGTTCATCGCCAGACCATCTCCTGGTCATCGGGTGATCCCTCCGTTGCAACGGTGGACGACCAGGGACGCGTCACGTCGACCGGAGAGGGATCGGTCGAGATCACGGCCGCATTGGCCGGCGTCGAGGGCGGTCCTCAGGGGACGGCGGAGATCGTCGTCGACATGACGATGACCCGAACCCTCGTCGCGCTCCACGCGGAGACCGGCGGTACGGACTGGATCAACGCGGAGAACTGGTTGACCGGTCGCCCGCTACGCACCTGGTACGGTGTGGAGACGGACCTTGTGGGGCGGGTCACGAGGCTGAACCTGGCGGAGAACGGTCTGAAGGGTCTCATTCCGCCCGCCCTGAAAGACCTGGAGCGCCTCGAGCGCCTCGACCTTTCGGGCAATGCCCTCAGCGGCCCGATACCGCCCGAGTTGGGCACGCTGTGGAGCCTTCGGGCACTGGATCTGCACGGGAACACTCTGAATGGCTCGATTCCGTCCGAACTGGGAGGTCTCGACAGCCTCCAGACCCTGGATCTTCAGCAAAACGCACTCGGGGGTTCGATTCCAGCCGAAGTCGGAGGCCTGGGCAGCCTTCAATCACTGGAACTCCAGGAGAACGAACTACGCGGTTCGATCCCGTCCGAACTCGGAAACCTCCATGGCCTTCAGTCGCTGCACGTCCAGGAGAATGAACTCACCGGTCGGATTCCACCCAAACTCGGAGATCTCGAGAGCCTCGAATCGCTGGACCTGCATGACAATCCACTGAGCGGTCCGATCCCGCTTCAGTTCATCGATCTGTCGCTCGCGCGCTTCAACTGGTCGTCCACCGACCTTTGCGCTCCTCCGGATCCGGTCTTCCAGGCGTGGCTGCGCTCGATCGCGGAACATTCTCGAGGTGCGGCCGGCGGCAGCGGAACCGGGAACTGTCGGGGCTCACCCGTACTGGCAGTGCATGGTGCTCACCTGACTCAGGCCGCACAGAACTTCGAGGGCGACGTCCCCCTCATCGCGGGACGACCGGCGCTGCTCAGGGTCTTCGTTACCGCCGACTCCGCGAACACCTACCGGCCTCGCGCATGGGCGGCCTTCGAGGTGGATGGATCGGAAGCGCACAGAGTCGAGATGGAGTTCCCATCGGGCGGACTTCCGGAGCTTGTGGACTCCGAGAAACCGGACCGGTCCTTCCGCGCGGTCGTGCCCGGCGATGTGCTGCGGCCAGGAGTTCGGATGGTGGTTCAGATCGATCCCGACAGCGTCGTGCCGAGGGCGGCGGGCAGGCTCGATCGCCTGCCGGAGCGGGGTGACCTGCGGCTCGACGTGCGGCCGATGCCGAGCCTGCATCTGACGATCGTGCCGGTGCTGTTCGGACCTGCGCCCGACAGCAGCGCGCTGGAGTGGGCCTCGGCGCTCGAACCCGACGACCCGAGCATCGAATTCGTGACGAACATTCTGCCGGTCGGTGATCTCGGTCTCGAAGTCGCCCCGACCTTCCACACATCTACCGAGATACGGCCCGTCTGGACGGGGGCCGGATACGAGGGCATGGCGGAGATACTCCAGGAAATCAGGCTCGTCCAAACCAGCGCCGGGGCCCTGGACGAGTACTGGTACGCGGTGGTGGCCGCGGATCGAGGTGGGATTGGATTGATTGGGGCTCGGACCAGCCTCGGTGTGTCGAACGCCGCGACCATGGCCCACGAACTCGGGCACAACATGGGCCTGGCACACGCGCCGTGCGGGGATCCGCGCGGCGTGGATCGCCGTTATCCGTACGAGGGCGGCAACATAGGCGTGCCGGGTTATGACTTCCGCAGCGACGAATTCGTCGCCTCATCCACTCCCGACCTCATGACGTACTGTGGGCCCCAGTGGATCAGCGACTATCATTTCGACAAGGCGCTGGAGCACCGCTTCGAGAACGACGCGGCTCCCGGACGCGACGCTGCGGTCACCGGGGACATTCGGGGCGCGCAACTGTTGCTGTGGGGCCGCGTGAGTCCGGGCGGCAGACTGAAGCTCGATCCCGCTTTCGTGCTCGACGCCTCGCCGAGGCTTCCGGCTTCGGGCGGGCCTTACCGGGTGGAGGGTTCCGGGGCGAACGGCGAGAGCTTGTTCCGGTTGAACTTCGACCTGGAGCGGGTTGACCACGGCGGGGGCAGCTTCCTTTTCGCGATCCCGTTCGACGACCGCTGGACGCACTCGCTCGACCGGATCGTCCTCTCGGGGCCGGAAGGCGCCGCCGTGCTGGATGGCGGGAGCGACGCTCCGATGGCGCTCGTGACGGATCGAGCCACGGGGCGAATCAGGGCGATCCTCCGCGGGGAAGACGCCGTGCGGGATGCCGTCACGTCCCTCGGCACGGCGGTCGGATCGACGTATGCAACGGACATTCTGGTCAGCCGCGGCCTGCCCGGAAGCGCGCGCCGCAAGGCTCCGACACCGTGATCGGCTGAGAGAACGGCCCCTCCATCGAACGTGAAGTGTGACCGGTGCGCCGTGGTGACACGCGGTCTCAACCTGATGATGCGCCGTTGAGACCGCGGCGGACCTTGGTGTTGCGAGGGGCCAGGCTCCGTGGGCATCCACCTCGCCAGGCGATGTCGCATGGAGCCACGCACGGCGAGTTAGCGTCCGAACGCCTGGCGTAGTACGGTGTTATCAGTCGCAGAAAGGAAGGACACGTGGCACGCATCAACCAAAAAACGTTGCTGAGTTGGGCGTCCTTCGGGGTGTCCTTCGTCATGCTTGTTATCATGCTAGCCAGCGGGCTGTTCTCGTTCTCGGGCCGTATGGGAACGGTGGAAGGCAAGATCGAATCCCTGGAGGCCAACATGTCGGATGGATTTGACCGGCTCAACGCCCGTTTGATCAGCATTGAGGAAGCGCTCCGTGAAGTGCCACCGGTCTCACGCGTTCCCGCGGGAACGTCCCGGCGGCTGACGACGGAGGACGTTTCCGACCGTCGCCGTCGACTTCTCCCTTAGTTCGAAGCCATGACATCCCGACCGTCTTCCTCCGCTCTCCTCCTGTGCGGTCTGCTCCTCACGGCCTGCGAGGTTCCGCCGCCGGAATCCGGCGATGTCGCGGCTGCGGATGCGCCGGCGGACCCGACCGACCCTGTGACGGACGCCGCGGGCGACACTGTCCCCGAGCGGGAGCCGCTCCCGCCCGACTCGGCCATCATCCGGCTCGACGCGAGCGATCCCAACCTCGCGGTGTGGCAGGACCGGGACATCTCCGGGGATCCTCCGCGGGAACCCGGACCCATCGAGGTCGGGTCCGTCCTCACCTTCTTCGGGCTGCCGATCGCGCGCACGCCCGAGGATCTCGTCGCGGGCGAGGTCGAAGTCGCCTTCATGGGGGCGCCGGTCGACATGGGCGTCGGGTACCGCGGGGCGGGTGAGGGGCCGACCGCGCTCCGTGCCATGCGGCGCAGCGTGGGCAGCATGGAGACGATGATCTCGTGGCGGAGCGAACTCACGGCGGTCGATTACGGCAACGCGCCGATCGACAACCTGAGCGTGGAGCGCAGCATGCCGCCGATCCGCCGGATGGTGCGAGAGATCGCGGAGACCGGCGCCATCCCCGTGATCATCGGGGGAGACCACTCGATCGAGTTCGCCAACGTGGCGGGCCTCGCGGACGTGTACGGCAAGGAGAACGTCGGCGTCATCCACTTCGACGCGCACTACGACGCGGGGGACGCCCGGCACGGCCACCTGATCTCGCACGCGCAGCCGGTGCGACGCCTCATCGATGACGGCCACATCCTCGGCCGGAACTTCATCCAGGTGGGGCTGCGGGGCAGTTGGCCGGGGCCGTCAGGGTTCGAGTGGATGCGGGCGAACGACATGCGGTACCACACGATGGCCGAGATCGACCGGGACGGCTGGACGAACGTCATGACGGAAGTCCTCGACCAGGCGAACGAAGGCCCCGAGTACCTGCACATCTCCTTCGACATCGACGTCATGGACCCGGCCTACACCTCGGGCACGGGGACGCCGGTGCCGGGAGGCCTGACGCCCCGGGAGGTGTTCTACATGGTCCGCGGGCTCTGCTCGGAGAACAACGTGGTGGGCTTCGACCTGGTCGAACTCAATCCGCTCGTCGACCCGGGCTACACGACCATGCTCAACGCCAAGAAGATTGTGGACGAGTGCATGACCGGCATCGCCCTCCGGAAGCTCGGCCTCGGCAACCGCGACTACCTGAGCCCCCTCACCCGAGACGACGGCCGCCGCTAGCGCCGGCTCCGACAGCCGGGAACGGGACGGCTAGGCGCGGAGTTTGCGGGAGCCGAGCCAGATGCCGACGACGCCGATCACCGGGTTGAGCCAGGTCAGCCATGTCGGCTGGTTGGCGCTCATGGTCGCCTCCAGCATCCCCACATCGTCGGGGCGGGGTCCCGTCGCCGCCTCCACCGGGATCAGGATCGACACGACCCCGAGCACGACCAGGATGCCGATCAGGATCAGAGCGCCCTTGGCATCGTGCGCCATGCGCGCGCAGACCCGTCCGCCGATGTACGCCCCCACGAACCCGATCGCGATCGAGCCGAGTATCCAGCCGCTGGCGACCTCCCACGTACCCGGCTGGAAGGAGCGCGAGGCGCCCAGCACCAGCCACAGAAGCGACGAGAGTGCGAAGAGCACGGCGACGATCGCGATGTAGCCGACGATGGCGGCGAGGATGTTCCTGAGCATCATGTTCCTCCCTGCTGTTTCTCTTCCAGAATCTGGATCAGGCTGCCGCATGTATCGTCGAAGACGGCGGTGATGACGGTCCCCAGGTCCTTCGGCGGCTGCACGAACTTCACGCCCTTCGCCACGAGACGCTCGTGCTCGGCTTCGACATCATCGACCGCGAAGGAGGCGCTCGGAATCCCATCCTCCATGAGCGCCTCCTTGAACGTACGGGCGGCACGGTGGGCGTCGGGCTCGAGCAGCAACTCCGTCCCATCGGGATCTTCCGCGGATACCACGGTGATCCACGCGTACTCCCCCATGGGGATGTTGTGCTTCACCTGAAACCCGAGGATGTCCGTGTAGAAACGAAGCGCCTTCTGCTGGTCGTTCACGACGACGCTGGTCAGATGGATTCTCATCCCTCGCTGCCCTCATCCATTGAATGTGAAGTGGTCAAGGCCCGGTTTGGCGCCGGTGGTGGGCGGTCTGGAGCTGGGTGACGGCGGTGATGATGGCCACGAGGACGAACGCCAGCGGAATGTCCAGCAGGTTCGCGACCAGAGCCGTGGCCATCTCCACGGTCTCCGTGCCCGCCTCGTCCAGAACCTCGAACGCCACTGCATCCACGACGCCCAGGCCCCAGAACGGCACGATCCACAGGCCCCACCACCAGCGCAGCAGGGGCGATACCGGCGTCGCGCCCCAGTCGGAAGGGCTCACGGAGGCGCGCCAGATCTCCGTCATCGCCTGATACGGCTTCCAGAACCACGCGATCGGGATGAAATACCAGCCGACGGCCCATCCCGGCGTGAAGCGCATGTCGGCCGCGCCCAACTGCCTGGCGTTGTGATTGGCGCGATAGATCCAGGAAAGCACGAGGATGACGGTGCCGAGCGCGATCGTGACTTGCGCCAGGATCCAGATGATCCCGAAGGGCGTCCAGCCTTCCAGCGATCCCGCCCCTCCGTACAGCCCCAGTTCGCCGGCCATCTCCCATGCCGACACGATCGCCACCACGACGCCTGCGTAGAGAAAGATCCTTGTCCACTTCGCGAGCGCGGTCGGGTCCTGGAAGCCGGCTTCGGAGCCCGTCGCTTCACCCTTCGCTTCACCCGTCGCCGGGTTGGCGTCGTCCATGTTCTCTCTCCCGGAAGAAGGTCTCGCGCGGAGTCAACCTGCGGGCGGCGTGTACCTCCCGTCGATGGCGGTCCAGCCGCCGTCGGCGAACAGGACGGTGCCGGTCACGTAGCTGGCGGCGTCGGAGGCGAGGAAGACGGTCGGGCCGGCCATCTCCGTGGCGCTGCCCCAGCGGTTCATGATGTTGCGCGCGGCGTAGGCGCCGTACCAGTCCGGCTTGCTCTTGATCGGGGCGGTGAGCGGCGTGTCGATGACGCCCGGCGCCACCGCGTTGACCCGCACCCCGCTGGGCCCGAGTTCGGCCGCGGCGGTGCGCACCATCTGCACGATCCCCGCCTTGGTGGCGGCGTACATGCTCTGCCCCGGCTCGACCACCACCGACCGGATCGAACTGAAGAGGATGATGGACCCTGACCCCTGCGCGGTCATGATCCGTCCGGCGGACTGAATGACGTGCGCGCCGCCCTTGAGGTTGAGGCCCAGGACGCGGTCGATCTCCTCGTCGGTGTAGTCGAGGAGCGGCTTGCGCACGTTCACGCCGGGGGTGCAGACGACGACGTCGAGGGACCCGCGGGCCGCCGCGATCTCCTCGAACGCGCGGGTGATGGCGGCGCCGTCCAGGATGTTCAGGTGGGCGGAGTCGGCCTCGCCTCCCGCCGCGCGGATGGTCGCCGCGGTGTCGGCGGCGGCGTCCGCGTCGATGTCGAGGCAGGACACGCGCGCGCCCGCCTCGGCGCACCCGATCGCGACGGCTTCGCCGATGCCGGAGCCGCCTCCGACGACCGCGGCCGTGCGTCCTTCGAGGCTGAACATGTGGGTCATGGAGATTTCTCGGGCAGGGCTTTCGCGTGGTGTGAAGGGTTTCGTGTGGTGCAAGGCGCGACACAATGTAGGGACCGCACACGCCGGGCAACTCGGCCCGCGCGTCCCCCGGACCGGAGATCCGCATGCACCCTGCCAGCCCGCCGACCGCCCTTCGCCAGGCGGACCGCGTCCTCGCCGAAGTGGAGGCCGCGCGCGACGAGATCGTGGCCTTCACGGCGGAGATGATCCGGATCCCCACCGTGAATCCCCCGGGGGATTGCTACCGGGAGTGCGCCGAATTCATCGGTCGGCGGCTGGAGACGGCGGGCCTGGCGGTCGAGTACGTGGAGGCGGAGGGGCGCCCGGAGCACACCGCCGCGCACCCGCGGGTGAACGCCGTGGGGCGGGGGGACGCCGGCCCGGGACGCCCGCGGCTGCACCTGAACGGCCACTTCGACGTGGTCCCGCCGGGCGAGGAATGGACGGTCGACCCGTTCGCGGGCACGGTGCGCGACGGGCGCATCTACGGGCGGGGCGCGTCGGATATGAAATCCGGGATCGCCGCCGCGGTGTTCGCGGTCGAGGCGCTGCGGCGGGCCGGGGTCGAACTCGACGGCGCCGTGGACATCAGCGCCACCGTCGACGAGGAGAGCGGCGGCTTCGCCGGCGTCGCGCACCTGTGCGAGGCGGGGATCATCTCGAGCGACGACACCCGGTACGCGATCATCCCCGAGCCCTTCGGACCCGCGCGCGTCTGCCTGGGGCACCGGGGCGTCTACTGGTTCGACGTCGTTGCGCACGGCCACGCGGCCCACGGCAGCATGAGCCACCTCGGCCGCAGCGCCATCGACGACATGGGCACCCTGCTGGAAGCCTTCCGCACCCGGCTCGCCCCCACGCTCGCGGCGCGGCTTTCCGCGCTGCCCGTCGTGCCGGCGCCCTCCCGGCGTCCCTCGCTCAACGTGAACGCGATCACCGGCGGCCAGGCCGGCGAAGCGACCCAGTCGCCCTGCGTGGCCGACCGCTGCGTGGCCACCTTCGACCGCCGTTTCATCCCCGAGGAATCCTTCGAGGAGGTGCGCGCCGAGATCGAGCGCCTGGTCGCGTCGGTGGAGAGCGACGACCCGGACCGCCGATTCACCATCGAGGAGCGCATGGTCGTGCACCCGACCTCCGCCCCGCCCGGTTCACCGCTCGTGGCCGCCCTCTCCCGCGCGGTGGAAACGGCCGTCGGCCGTCCCCCGGAACTCGTGGCGAGCCCCGGCACCTACGACCAGAAGCACTTCGCCCGCATCGCCGGCATCGAGCACTGCGTCGCCTACGGCCCCGGCCCCCTCGAGGAGGCCCACCAGCCCGACGAGTCCTGCGCGATCGACGACCTCGTCGCGTGCACGCAGGCCCTCGCGCTCACGGCCCTCGAACTGCTCGGCCCGGCGTAGGGCCGCCTAACACCGCCGAAGCGGACCTAGCCGGTCACGAGGATTGAGAGAATGGACGCGGGGATCAGCGCCATCGAGTAGAGCACGTACACCCCGACCGACTTCACCACGGACAGGACCCACCCGTTCTCGTAGTAGCGTCGGAGAGCAACGACGAAATAGGGGTAGGGAACCAGCAGACAACCCACGCGGACCCAGAGCCCGGGCCCCGAGTCGGGGAGCAGAAGGGCGACCGCGTAGATGAGAAACGTGAACGTCTGGACATGGATGGCGAAGACCAGGTGCTCTACGTAGAAGCGCTTCTTCCGAAAATGAAAGACGGCGAGGATCAGCCCGAGGAACGGAAGCAGGCAGAACATCGCGATCGGCATGTTCGCGAGGAAACGCCGGGGCATGATCGAGGGATCGTGAACGATGTCGACGATCGCCAGCACGAAGAACCTCAGGGTCCAGTGCCGCTCCTCGAGGTTCCCCGCCTGGGCCAGGGTAAGAAGAGCTTGCCGGGAATTGCCTTCCGGCCGCGCGAGAATGTCGTCGGCCTTCCTCCGTTGCTCCGGGGGTAGCGCCGCCATGAAGGCCGCGAGGCGCTCTTCCGTCGGGAGCTGGTCTGCGACGTTTTCCGGGTCCTCCTCGGAGGCGCCTGTCACGACCACTTCGCCGGAGTCCGCCACGGCCACTTCGCCGGAGTCCGCCACGGCCGCTTCGCCGAAGTCCGCCACGGCCGCTTCGCCGAAGTCTCCCCGCAGCGACAGCAGGAGGAAGAAGATGAAGCTGGCGAAGATGTAGAGCCGGACGGGCGACACGAAGCCGGCGCGGCGGTTGCGCGAGAACTCCCGGGTGAGGCTTCCGGGCCGGAACATGAGAAGCTTCAGCGTGCGGAAGAGCCGGGAATCCACCTCGAACGTCTCCCGCACGAACTCGCCGGCCACGGACCGCAGCGCGCGGGCATAGTCCCGGTCGCTCTGCCCGCAGTGGGCGCAGAAGCTCTCCGGCCGGTCGCGCCCGCAGTTCGGGCAGGTGCGCGCCCCCGCGGGTGTCACGGCCGTCACGGCGTCACGGCTTCCCGGCCACGCGCTTCTTCTCCGCCTCCAGCGCGTCGAGCGCCACCCCTTCCGTGATCCACGCGGGGGCGGGCTCGCCCTTCAGGTAGTGCCCGAACCATTCGAGGATGCGCCGGTGGTAGTCCTTCTGATTCGCCTCCTCGCGGAACCCGTGGTCCTCGCCCTCATAGACCAGGAGCACCATCTGTTTCTCGGCCCTGCGGGCGAAGTTGAAGAACTCGGTCCCCTGGTCCCAGTCCACCACGCCGTCCTCGTCGCCGAACGCCATCAGCAGCGGCGTCTCCATGTTCTGCACCTCGTGGATGGGCGAATTCCGCCGGTGCGCCTCGGGATCCTCCCAGAACGGCACCTCCATGCGGGCCTGGCCGGTCTCCCAGTGGCTCACCTCGGCGATGCCCGGGTTCCAGTGCAACTGGCCCATGAAGCTCACGAAGTCGGTGAGCGGCGCGCCCGCCACGGACGCCGCGAAGATGTCGGTGCGCGTGGGCAGGAAGGTGGCCTGGTAGCCGCCCCACGAGTGCCCGATGAGGCCGACCGCGTCCGGGTCCGTCACCCCCATCTCGACCGCCTTCGCCACCGCCGCGCGCACGGACTCCAGCGCGCTCACGCCCGGATCGCGCGCCCGGTAGACGATGTCCGGCAGCAGCACCGCGTACCCGTGCTGATTCCAGACCGTGTAGTTGTAGTAGTCCCGCTCGCTGGGGACGCGGAAAAAGTGCATCTGCGGCGAGAGGATCTCGTACGTGTACACTATCGTGGGGACGGCGCGGCCCTCCTCGTGGTTCGCGGGGAGGAGGAGGACGAACTGGAGGTCGCGGCCCGACTCGCTCGTGAAGTCGACGAGTTCCGCCCGGCCCCACGCCACCTCGTCGAAGAAGGGATTGATCGCCGTCACCCGGACGGGGTCGGCGAGGTCCGGGCCCGCGACGAAGTAGTCCGGCGGGTCGTCGAAGCGCTCGGCGCGGTAGAACAGCACGTCGGCGCTGTCGGCGCGGGTGAGGCCGGCCAGGAACGCGTCCTCCAGGATCAGGCTCTCCGCCACAGGGGTCTCGGCCGGATTCCCGCCGCTCGCGCTGGCCCAGCCGGCGGCGAAGCGGGCGTAGCCGCGCTGCTCCGTCCCGTCGTTGTGGAGGGAGAGGTAGGGGCGCGAGTCGGGGTCGATGCCGGGCGCGTTGCCGGGCGCGTTGCCGGGCGCGTTGTCATCGGTGACGCGGGTCAGCCGGTGGACGATCCCCGTCTCGGCCCCGCGCGTCAGCCGCTCGCCTCCCGAGCCGTCGGGCGCGACGCGCCAGAGGTCGTGCTCGTCGTAGAGCAGGACGGCCTGGTCGCCGTCGAGCCAGCCGCCGGGACCGAAACCGTGCGGGGGAATGACGTCGGTGGGCGTGTCGTAGCCGGTGTCCGCGAACTCGGCGGCCAAGTCCGACGTCATGTCATGCCGTTCGCCCGTGGCGAGGTGGAGGCTGTGGTAGGCCGAGCCGTCCCACGAGAGCAGCCAGTCGCCGCCCGCGCTCGGCCACTCGTAGCGCACGCGGGTCAGGAGGCGGCGGCGCTCGCCGGTGTCCGCGTCGATCGCCCACACGTCGTGGTACGGACGGCCGAACTTCGCGCCCCACGGGTAGGGTTCGCTGATGTCCTCCAGGGCGTACTCCCAGCCTCCCAGGAGTTGCGCCCCGGCCATGAGGTCGGACCCGAGGACGACCACGCGGTCGTCGTCGAGGTGCCAGACCGCGAGCAGCGACCGCGCCGCGTCGCGGTTCTCCGAGACCCGCTGCTCCGGGAAGAGGCGAACGTCGCGCGTGTGCCAGATCTGCAGGCCGGGCAGGTCCGGCTCGGCATCGTCGCCCGCGTCGGCATCGTCGCTCTCGTCGGCGTCGTCGCCCGCTTCCGGCTCGGTCGGCCGGAGCCCCAGGGAGATCATGCGGCCGTCATCCGACCAGGCGGGGGCCCGGTGCCGGACGGCCTCGAGCGTCTCCGGGATGCCGGGCGCGTCCGCGCCGAGGACCATCGTCTCGACCCCCCGGTCCAAGCCGCGCCACGCCAGCACGTCGTAGGCCGTGCCGTCCTCGGAGGCCGCTTCGCGGGAGCGGAGGGCGGCCAGATCCGCCGAATCGTCCCGCCAGCGGAGGCTCCGGTAGGCGGAACCTGACGCGTCGGCCGAGCGCAGGATCCCGGCATCGGCGTCATACACCTGCACGCCGTTGCCCACATCGGCCCCCGTCGCGATGGCGAGCGCCAGCAGGGATCCGCCCGGACTCCAGGCCATCTCGCTCACGTTCCCGAAGGAGGTCTCCACCCCCGTCGCCAGCGTGACGATGCGAAGGTCGGCGCCCTTGCCCGCAGGCTCTTCCGGCGAATAGCCGCGCAACGCCACATATCGCCCGGAGGCGTCGAAGCGCCCTTCGGAGACCGCGTCGAACTCGCTGACCTCTCCCGTCTCCAGATCCATGACGGAGGCCTGCTCGCGGACCGGCTCGTCGCTCTCCGCCAGCCGCTCCCGTTCCTCCGGCGGCAGCCCGATGGTCCAGGCGAGCCAGCGCCCGTCGGGGGAGAACCGGGGATCCGACCCCCACGGGAAGACGCGGACCGAGTCCTCTTCATCCCCTTCATCCTCTTCGATCCTGCGCACGCGGAGTTCCGACGTCTCATCCACCCGCGTGACCTCGTAGGCGATCCAGTCGCCCAGCGGCGAAAACTCGACCCCGCCCAGCCGCTCCCAGCGGCCATAGTCGTCCGGCGTGACGAGCGGCCGCTCCTGGGCGGAAGCGGCGGACGGAAGGACGAACGAGAGACCGCCCAGCGCGGCGAGCGCGGCGAGCGTCGCAAGCGTCCGGAAACGGGAGGCGAGGGTCCAAGTCATCGCGCACTCCTGAAAATCACTGGGGCTCCAGCCGGTTTCGGTCGGAGGCCAACTCTTCCCTGGCCGAACGGCCCGCGGGTGCCTGCCTGACCGCTTTGTCCGCGGCATCGAGCCATGAGCGGAGCCAAACTCTGGAGTCATCGGGAATATCGATCGTTGTCTCCATGGGAAGCATGATAGCAATCGGCGCTTATGAACGCGTCAGCAGGACTGGGCTGCCATTATCCCGACCAGGGATCGATCACGTTTAGTCCCGTACCGTCGAAGTCCCTCACGTTGCGCGTGACCAGAGCGGCTCCGCGTGCGCGGGATATGGCGGCGATCTGGCAGTCGGCCTCGCCGATGGGTCGGCCCGCGTGGCGGCGTTCGGCGGCGATCTCCGCGTAGGCTCGGGCGGCAGCGCTGTCGAACGGGAGGATACGCTCTCTGAAGCCAAGATTGAGCCAGCGGGTCATGGCAGCTTCGAGCGCGTTCCGCCGCCTGCCGGCCGGCAGGATCGCGACACCGTAGAGCAGTTCCGCTTCGCTGACCGCCGTCAGGTACATGTCCTGCGCATCGTGCTCAGCAATCCATGCCGCTACTGCCGCCGTCGGTTCAGTGCGCATCAGTTCCGACGCGACATTCGTGTCTATTACGAACACGAGAGCCGCTCAGGAGAAGTCCGGAGGCGCACGCATCGGGCCGCGGGGGGGGAGTTCGAGTTCGACGCCGCCAAGGGACGCGAAGCACTCGCGGGTGAACGTCGCGAGGTTTCGCGGACCGGTGCGACGACCGGTGACGGCATCGCGCAGGATGACACGCACTTCCTCCTCCATCGAACGGTGATGCTCGGCGGCGCGTACGCGAAGGCGCGTCTTTATGTCGTCGTCAAGATTGCGGATCGTGATGCTCGCCATCGGCCGTGCCTCCTCGCGGTACGGGAATGGGTGGAGAAGCTACCGAATGATTGCAATGCAATCAAGCTCGAGAAGAGTTAGTTTCCTGAGCCATGAATGGGAACTACTGGGACACGCTGGCGCCGCATCATTGGCGCCTCGAGAACAACTACCTGGACGTGTCGAGCCTGGGTCGGATTGTCGGTGACATTCGCCAACCCGTTCTGATCATCGGTGCCGGGCAAGGGCTGATTGTCGAGGAGCTGCGGCGTCAGGGGCTACGCTGCGACGGCATCGATCTGAGCGCCAGGATGCTGGAGTACGCCAGGTCGCGAAGAGGTCTCACCCTTGTGCGCGCGAACGCGACCTCGATGCCGTTCGTCGATGGGGCCTATGAGACGGTCATCCTCGCGACCGGCGTCATCGACTTCATGGCCGATCTGCGGGACATCGAGGCGGTCATGCGCGAAGCGAACCGGATCGTTTCCGGGACGGGCAACGTCTTCGTCGCGTTCTACAGATTCAGTGCGGCCCAGGAGCGCTTCCTGACCTCGCTCGGACTCCTGCGCGAGGACACACTGCACATGCGGTCGTCATTGACGCTGCATCGCCTCGGCTTCGGCGCGACGGTGGCGTGGGTCGCGAAGATGGCCGGGGTCAGCACGTTCCAGGCCGTCCTGCTGTGCATCCGCACGGGCCTTGAATCGACGAAACAGGAACGCGCGGCCGCCCTCGCGATGCGGCGGCTGGTCGCTCAGTCCGGGGACCCCGATGCTTTCATCGAGGCGGCGCCGGAGACCCAACCGTACCGCGACAAGTCGGCGATCGCCCGTCTGCTCGACAGCATGTCGATGCGAATCGACGACTGGCAGGCATCAAGCAGCTGCCATCTGGTGCGGGTGTCGCAGCAAGGAGTTTGAAGGATGCCGGCCGGATCGGCGTGGCGCGGATACGATTCGTGAAGCGTTCGGGCGGCTTTCTGCGTAGGCAGGGGTCATGGGCAGGGTCATTGGAGGACGCGCGCGCGGGGTGACGGTCGAGGTTCCGGGCGTCGAGGTTCGGGGCGCCGACGTTCCGGGCGTCGAGGTTGCGGCCGGAGCGGGGGCGGCAGACCGGCGCGACGGGAGGCGACGGCGGCGGTGGGGTCGCCGGGTCGTGCGGTGGGGGGTGACGGCGGTCCTGCTTGCGGTGTTTCCCTTCATCCTCCTCGTTCGGGGGGGCGTCTTCGCCTACCAGCAATGGGGGCTCGGGGCGTGGTCCTCGCTGGCCGTTTCAGCGGCGGCGACCGCGCTGCTCCTGGCGTTCTATGCGTGGATCGCGAGTCGGCGCCTGGGGGCGGGGAAGCGGCTCCGGAAGTTCATGACCCGGGTCGCGGCGCTCGCGGCCGCCGGGTTCGTGCTCTACTCGCTGGTGGTCATCGCGGGCGGCAACGTGAAGTCGGAAGAGGTGCGGGCCGAGTACTCGCGCCTTCATCCCCTGCTGCGGATGGCCGTGTCGGTCTTCGTCCTGGTCGACGCCGACGCCGTGATCACGGACGCGGCGCGCACGCCCGAGTTCTACGCCCGCGCGGGGCTTCCGGCCAATGAGTCCTCCCTGCACTTCCGCCAGGCAGACGGGTTCGTGCATGCGCTGGATCTTCGCACGATCAACCGGCCCGAATGGCGGAACCTCGCAGCCGCACTCGCGTTCCGGGCGATGGGCTTTCGCACGCTCCGGCACGTGGGGACGGCCGACCATCTGCACGTGTCCCTGAGGCCGCCGGACTAGCTGGCGGCGACCCTCAGGCCGCCAACCTCAGGCCGCCGTCAGGCCGCTCTCAGGCCGCTCTCAGTGGGGCCTCGTCGTACTGTGCCCAGAGGACGAAGAGCGCCCAGTCGAGGTCCAGCGGATCG